>NZ_AP014613.1:407500-530000 GCF_001010505.1 Alcanivorax sp. NBRC 101098 | reverse complement strand
GTTCATGTTAGCGATGCCACCTTCGTACATCAGATCAACAATCAGCTTAAGCTCGTGAAGACACTCGAAATACGCCATTTCTGGCGCGTAACCCGCTTCGGTCAGGGTTTCGAAGCCCGCCTTCACCAGCTCAACAGCCCCACCACACAGTACCGCCTGCTCGCCGAACAAGTCGGTTTCAGTTTCGTCCTTGAACGTAGTTTCGATGATACCGGTACGGCCTCCGCCCACACCACAGGCATAGGAAAGAGCCAGTTCTTTAGCGCTGCCGGACGCGTCTTGGAAAATCGCGATCAGGTCGGGGATACCGCCACCCTTGGTGAACTCAGTGCGCACAGTGTGGCCCGGCGCTTTAGGAGCGATCATGATCACGTCCAGGTCCGCACGCGGTACGATCTGATTGTAGTGAATAGCAAAGCCGTGCGCGAAGGCCAAGGTAGCCCCCTCTTTCAGGTTCGGCTCAATGTCGGACTTGTACAGGTGCGCCTGGAACTCATCAGGCGTCAGCACCATTACCACGTCAGCGGCGGCAACGGCGGAGGGTACGTCAGTTACGCTAAGGCCATGGGCTTCAGCTTTGGCAATGGAAGTAGAACCAGTACGCAGCCCGACAACGACGTCTACACCGGAATCTTTCAGGTTACAGGCGTGGGCATGGCCTTGAGAGCCGTAACCGAGAATGGCTACTTTCTTGCCTTGGATAATGGAGAGGTCGCAATCCTTGTCGTAATACACTTGCATGCTCATAGCTCTGACTCTTTATAAATAGAAGAAAAAGGTAAAGGCCCGATACACATAAAGCACCAGCCTGATGGGCCGGTACTTTAGGGGATTCACATCATTGCGTAAAATGATATATTTGAAACACCACATTCCTTATTCTGCAACACAGCAAGTGTCTCACTCCTTCAGCAGCAAGCGGATACCTGATGGACACCAAACCCCTGCGGCTGTTCCTGACCCTAGCCGACACCCTGCACTTTGGGCGCACCAGCTCCATGTGCCACGTAAGCCCTTCCACACTCAGCCGTACCATTCAACAGCTGGAAGAAGAGCTGAACGTGCCATTGCTCTACCGTGACAACCGCAGCGTTACCCTGACTCGAGAAGGCCAACGCTTCCAGGAATATGCCCGCGACACACTGATGCGCTGGGATGGCCTGCGCCATGCATTACAGGAGGATCGCCGCATTCTGCAGGGTGAGCTGCGCCTGTATTGCTCCGTGACCGCCAGCTATAGCTTTCTCTACGATCTACTCAGCAGTTTTCGGCACCAATACCCTCGTATCGAACTAAAGCTGCATACTGGCGACCCGGCTCAAGCCGTGCAGCGCATCCAGCAGGGCGAAGAGGATATCGCGATCGGCGCACGACCTGATCACCTCCCCAGCGGCATCGCCTTTAGGCCCATTGCCCGGTCCCCTTTACTGTTTATTGCCCAGGCCGGACAAACCCAGTTGGCGGAGCGGCTCAACGGTGTAGCCAACCACGCGGACTGGAAAGACATTCCCATGATTCTCTCGGAGGAAGGGTTGGCACGGGAACGGGTGGATCGCTGGTTTCGCCAGCTTGGCGCGAAGCCGCATATCTATGCTCAGGTCAGCGGCAACGAAGCCATCGTCAGTATGGTCAGCCTAGGATTTGGGGTGGGCGTGGTGCCGAAGATTGTGCTGGATAACAGCCCGCTAGCCGGACGCACCCGATCATTGGATGTGCAGCCCGCCCTTGCACCTTACGAAGTAGGGCTGTTTACCCAGGAGCGGCGCCAAGAAGAACCGCTCATTAATGCGTTTTGGTCACAATTAGGTGATACCTGACGCCAGACAACAAAAAACGGCTCACTCTTGGAGCCGCTTCGGGAGGGAGACCGAGCAAGACGTGTTACAGTACCGGCTCATCTCCCGCGGTGCCGCCATTGCTAGGCTTCCCTTCGGCATCGTCCGCTGCCTGCTCCTGGCGCAGATACCCGGCAGCGTCCTCATCAGCTCCCGCCGTCGGCAGTGACACCTGAGCTCGAGTTTGCTGATTGAGCTGATAAATTTGCGATGCATTACCCAAATCCCTCTCACTTGTAATCGACGCGATGGACTCGCGGTCCTTCAAGAAAGTGACCACATCAGCCCTAATTGAGGCTAACGCTTCTGGAGCCTTATGCATTTCCATCACGTAACGCGGGAATTCAAGGTTACGCATACCAGTGGCTGCGAACGTGGACGTCACCAACCTTGAGACCACAATCCAGGGTGTAATGCTGCTGCGTATTAAGGTATTTTCTGAACGAGTACTATCATGGATGCCCGTACCCGTGGACATTTTCGACTCCGTAAATGTGCCTTCACACTTGAAGTAAATCATCACCGATTCGAACTGCATTTCAGAAAAAACCAAGTGGGCCGCTCCGCGTAACAGCGCCGCGAAAGCTCTAAAAATAACGCCCCACACCAGTAAATTCACCGCCAACGACAGTGCACTGCTATCACCAGACAACAACGCCTCCACCGATACGCCTTGCTGGGCCAAAGCCTCGTAAAGATCCACCGTGGCAAACGCTAACCACAAGGTTAGTCCTGTCGCTATCAGCACTAAGATATTACCCCCGATGAGCAGAGCCATTCGTACTTTGTCAAAACCTGTCCCCAAGTTCATCGGTTTCACTTTCGGCTGGATTTCCTGGATCATCTCACCCTTGAATCCCCCCTTGCCCTCCACCTGTTCAACCAATTGCGGGTCCAGTTCCCGATACACCCGGTTAGGCACTTCCTTATAACGACGGTTAGCCATAACTAGATTATCTAGGTTGATAAAAATTTCATTGGGGTGCACCGACTCCTGCCAATTTTCCCGCAACTCAGACACTTCCGACACCGGATTCGCCAACGCCAAACGACGACGAAGCAGCTGATAAATGCCCACGCTAGCCACTGCAGCAAACAGCAATGACACCAACAAATACGTTAACGGATAAAGGCCGTCGAGCACGCTAATCCACTGCTGCCACTGCTGAATACCCACATTGCCCACTTGGGAAACCGAGCCCAGCATAAGACCCACCATCACCGGCAGCACAATAAACACCGCTATCACCATAACCAGGTCGCCACCGCCCATGGACTCCACCTGCCGTTCCGGATGCCGAGCAATAGCGCGACCGGCTCTCCACCACAACACAATCACATAAATGCTCAAGATCACCGAATAGAGGGGAAAGATCACGGTACCCATATCACCGACAAAACCCGCCAGCGTGACAAACGCCACAAACAGATACGCCATGATAGCCACTGCTGTTTTCACCCAGGCGCCAAATAAGCGCTGCCCAAGGTTACGAATGGGATACGGCATGAACAACAACTTAGGAAGTAGACTGTGCAGCGCGCGCCAGAAACCCTTCTGGCTCCACAAAAGTGGGATTCTTACGACCAATCAACATTTCTTCTAGCGTACTGCCTTTGTAGCCCACATAACGGGACTCTTCCTGCGCAGTGCTGCTTTCCGAGGGGCTGTAATTATAGGCCAGCGAGGTGGGATGGTTACGACCTACAAAATAGCGCAACATGGCAAAAGCACCCCCACTCAAGGCGCGAACCCCGCCCCCTAGAAGCACAACCGCAAACACTATATAAATCCAGCCCGCCACGGTATTTTCCTTCACCGTTGCCGCCGCTATCAGCAGCACAGCCAGCCCCACACAAGCACTCAGCCCACCCGTTACCGCAGTAACCAAGCCTTCTTTTTAAACGGGTTCCGCAGCCCCAAATCAATGGACCCATAATCAAACGCCATAGCGACTCTCCTTTCCTTGGTGCGGCCGATTAGGCCGTGCGCTTTTCCGTGAATCGATTCTAAAGACTTTTATGTTGCTATCATGAAAAACAAAAAAAGCCGCTCCGAAGAGCGGCTTTTGCATCTAGCATTCAGCGTCAACCGCTGAGCACGACTACAAGCTCAAAACCTTCTCACCACGGGCAATGCCGGATACTCCAGACCTCACCACTTCTAGCACCTGGGTTTCCCCAATAGCACCAATAAAGGCGTCCAGCTTGTCCGATGCACCCGTAAGCTGAATGGTATACACCGTACTAGTCACATCCACAATCTGGCCACGGAAGATATCCACCGACCGCTTCACTTCAGCCCGTTGGGCACCGGTAGCCTTCACTTTGATCAACATCAGCTCGCGCTCAATGTGCGCGCCTTCTGTCAGGTCCACCAGCTTGACCACTTCGATCAATTTGTTGAGGTGCTTAGTAATCTGTTCGATCTTCAGATCATTACCGTAAGTGGTCAGCGTCAGGCGAGACAGGGTGCTGTCTTCCGTAGGTGCTACCGAAAGGGTTTCAATGTTGTACCCCCGCTGGGAGAACAGACCGATTACCCGGCTCAGTGCGCCCGGCTCGTTTTCCATCAGGATAGAAATAATTCGACGCATCAGGTCCGCTCCGTCTTGCTCAACCACATATCACGCATGGAACCGTCTGCAATCTGCATAGGGTATACGTGCTCGGTGGAATCAACATAAATATCCATGAATACCAAACGGTCTTTCAGGGCAAAGGCTTCATCCATAGCCGCGTCCAGATCCTCAATCTTGGTGATCTTCATGCCCACATGACCATAAGATTCGGCCAGCTTGACGAAGTCCGGCAGGGACTCCATGTATGACTGGCTGTGACGGCCGCCGTACTGCATGTCCTGCCATTGGCGAACCATGCCCAGCGCCTGGTTATTAATGTTGATGATTTTCACCGGCAAGCCATACTGCAGGCAGGTGGACAGTTCTTGGATATTCATCTGAATAGAGCCTTCGCCCGTCACACAGGCCACCGTCGCCTCGGGGAACGCAAACTGCACCCCCATGGCCGCCGGCAAGCCGAAGCCCATAGTCCCCAGGCCACCGGAGTTGATCCAACGGCGAGGCTTGTCGTACTGATAGTACTGGGCTGCGAACATCTGGTGCTGACCCACATCGGAAGTCACATAGGCATCACCTTTGGTTGCCTTATATAGCGCCTGCACCACCTGCTGGGGCTTCATGGGACCATCTTCGTTGATCTCATAACGCATGCCATGCACCTTGCGCCAGCCGTCGATCTCTTCCCACCAGCGCTCAAGCGCCTTGCGGTCCGGCTCGCCACCGTGCTCATCCAGCGCCGCCAGCATCTCTTCCAGCACCTGCTGCACCGGGCCCACGATGGGGATGTGCGCCATGATGTTTTTAGAGATAGTCGCCGGGTCGATATCGATGTGAATGATCTTGGCGCCCGGGCAGAACTTCTTCACATTGTTAGTCACCCGGTCGTCCAGACGGGCACCCACAGCCAAAATCACATCCGAGTTATGCATGGTCATGTTGGCTTCATAGGTGCCGTGCATGCCCAGCATACCCACGTTCTGACGGTCGGTACCGGGAAAGCCCCCCAGCCCCATCAGGGTATTGGTCACCGGGAAATTAAGCCGGTGGGCCAACTGGGTCAGCAACTCGCTGCCTTCACCCTGCACCACGCCACCGCCGGCATAAATCACCGGGCGCTTGGCTTTCATCAACTCGTCCAGCGCCTTACGGATCTGCCCGGAATGGCCGCGGCTCACCGGAGAGTAAGAGCGCATCTTCACTTTCTTGGGATACTCGTAGGGATTCTTGACGTTCGGTGCCGTCTGATCCTTAGGAATATCCACCAGCACCGGGCCGGGACGGCCGGTGGTGGCGATGTAGAAGGCCTTCTTCATGATTTCGGGAATGTCTTTGGCATCACGAACCATGAAACTGTGCTTCACCACCGGACGGGACACACCAATCATGTCCGTTTCCTGGAAGGCATCATCACCAATCCAGTCAGAACGCACTTGCCCGGACAGCACTACCATAGGAATCGAATCCATAAAGGCCGTAGCCAAGCCAGTGATCGCATTAGTCGCGCCTGGCCCGGACGTCACCATGACCACACCGGCCTTGCCGGTGGCACGGGCATAGCCGTCGGCCGCATGGGTGGCCGCCTGCTCATGGCGGACCAGAATATGGTTGACCTTGTCCTGCTGGAACAGCGCATCATAAATGTGCAGTACGGACCCTCCGGGATACCCGAAGATGTACTCCACTCCCTCGTCTTGCAGCGCACGGACCACCATTTCCGCGCCGGATAACATTTCCACGGTTGCTACCTCAAATTTAAATGCATACTACCCACTGCCACGCAGCGGGACGGTGTTTTGGCTGGCTGTTGAACAGCCTGCTAGCTTGCTGCCTGCGGAAAGCACCGTATTTAGGTGCTCTGGAGCCCTGTCGGAGGTGGCCGACAAGAACACAGGCGGGAGGACTACACGGAAGATCTGCAAACCTGAAAGGGAATACTCCCGCTTTAGGAATGAGAAACCTCCGGAGGCTCCCACAGCGGGACGAGAGTGCAGTGGTACTGCTGGCAGGACATCGCGGTAACGGTGCCCCGGGTCCCGGCCTCACACACGCCGGTAAGCGAATGCGGGTCCCGATCTCCGGAAAGTCATAATCTTCGCAGAAATGTGCAGTCAATCAAAGCCCTTGGTCGACTTTAGGTTGCAGAAAATCCCCTTCTCACGTCATGCTAAAGTCTGATGGATCAACCGAAATCATAAGAAGACGGACATCATGACAAAATTCAGCCTGTTTCTCGGCGGCGCCTTACTTGCCCTTTCGAGCCTGAGCCCGGCGGCCAAGTTCTATAAATGGGTAGACGACAAAGGCGTTACCCATTACGACGCCCAGGCTCCACAGGGCGCGAATACGACCGAAATAAACACCCGCGCCACTGCCAGTTCGAGTCAGAGCGAGGCCATCGAAGCCCTTGAGACCAAAAGGAACGCGGCACAAAAAGCCAAAGAGGCTGCCGCGAGTCAAGCCAAGGAGCAAAAGCGACTGGAAACGGAACCAGAAGCGGTCGCTCAAGAACGCTGCGAACAACACCGCAAGAATCTGGAAACCCTGACCAACAAGCCCACCGTACGGCGCAAAAACCCGGAAACAGGTGAACTGGAAGTGATCGACCAGCAAGTTAGAGACGAGATGCTCGCCGAGACCCGTAGTGCCTTGGAGAAATGCGAAGGCCGCTAAGCTGAGACTAAAAGCCCGCCCACAAAAAAGCCGCCGGCGTTACCACCGGCGGCTTTTCTTTACTTGGCCCAAAGGGACGATTAACGGCCAAACGTAAACCGCCCCTCTTCCACATCCACGTGAATGGTATCGCCCTGAACGTACTCGCCTTTCAGCAGCGATTGAGCCAGCGGATTTTCCAACTGCTGCTGGATAGCCCGCTTAAGCGGACGAGCCCCGTAGACGGGATCAAAACCGGCATCCACCAGCTGATCAAGCGCCGCATCACTCAGCTCCAGGCTCATTTCCCGCTCCGCCAATCGCTTGCGCAAGAAACCCAACTGAATGGACGCAATGCCCTTGAGCTGATCTTTGGCCAGCGGATGGAACACCACGGTTTCATCTACTCGGTTGAGGAACTCCGGGCGGAAGTGGTTACCTACCACCTCCATCACCGCCGATTTCATCGTTTCATAATCACTAGCAGATTCGGCATCAGAACCTGCCAGCTTCTGAATCAGATCAGAACCCAGGTTGGATGTCATCACCACCACAGTATTGCGGAAGTCCACGGTACGGCCTTGGCCATCCGTCAGGCGACCATCATCGAGCACCTGCAACAGAATGTTGAACACATCCGGGTGGGCTTTTTCCACCTCGTCCAGCAACACCACCGAGTAAGGTTTACGTCGCACTAACTCGGTGAGGTAGCCGCCTTCCTCATAACCCACATAGCCCGGAGGGGCACCGACCAGCCGAGCCACGGAATGTTTTTCCATAAACTCAGACATGTCGATGCGAACCATGGCCTCTTCGGTGTCGAACAGGAAGTTGGCCAGCGCCTTACAAAGTTCCGTTTTACCCACCCCGGTGGGGCCCAGAAACAGGAAGCTGCCGTTGGGTCGATTTGGATCTGACAACCCTGCCCGGGAGCGGCGTACCGCATTAGCCACCGCCTCAACAGCCTCATTCTGGCCGACCACCCGATCATGCAAGGCATCTTCCATACGCAGCAACTTGTCTTTCTCACCTTCCAACATTTTCGATACAGGAATGCCGGTCCACTTGGCCACCACCTCAGCAATTTCCTCGTCGGTGACCTTGTTACGCAGCAGCTGCGTCTCAGTTTGGGCTTGTTCTTCCCGGTCCTGGGCATCCTGAACTTTCTTTTCCAGTTCCGGAATTTCGCCGTACTGCAGTTCGGACATACGGCTCAGGTCGCCGGCGCGACGGGCCTGCTCCAGCTCCACACGAGCCTGCTCCAGCTCCGCCTTATATTCGGCTGCGCCCTGCAACGCGGCTTTCTCCGCCTGCCAAATTTCCTCTAGATCCGCGTACTCTTTTTCCAGCTCATCAATCTCATCTTCCAGCTTTTCCAGCCGCTTGCGGCTGGCATCATCGTCTTCCTTGCGCAGCGCTTCACGCTCCATTTTCAGCTGGATCAAACGGCGATCTAGGCGGTCCATTTCCTCCGGCATAGAGTCGATTTCCATACGGATACGGCTGCCGGCCTCGTCGATCAGATCAATGGCCTTATCCGGCAGTTGTCGATCGGTAATGTAGCGATGACTCAAGCGAGCAGCGGCAATGATGGCGCCATCGGTGATGTCCACGCCATGGTGAACTTCGTAACGCTCTTTCAAGCCCCGCAGAATGGCAATGGTGTCTTCCACCGTGGGCTCATCCACCAGCACTTTCTGAAAACGACGCTCCAGCGCGGCATCTTTCTCAATGTACTGCCGGTATTCGTCCAGCGTGGTAGCACCCACACAGTGCAGCTCACCCCGAGCCAGTGCCGGCTTGAGCATATTGCCCGCATCCATGGACCCTTCACCCTTGCCGGCGCCGACCATGGTATGCAGCTCATCAATGAAAAGAATGATGCGCCCTTCCTGCTTAGCCAACTCGTTGAGTACCGCTTTCAAGCGCTCTTCGAACTCTCCTCGATATTTAGCACCCGCGATCAGCGCGGCCATATCCAGCGAGAGCACTTGCTTGTCCTTCAAGCCTTCAGGGACTTCGCCATTCACAATACGCTGAGCAAGGCCTTCGACAATGGCGGTCTTGCCCACCCCGGGCTCACCGATCAATACCGGGTTGTTCTTGGTGCGACGCTGCAAGACCTGAATAGTACGGCGAATTTCGTCGTCCCGGCCGATCACCGGGTCAAGCTTGCCGGATTCCGCTCGCTCGGTCAGGTTCACGGTGTACTTATCTAGCGCTTCACGTTTGTCTTCCGCGTTGGGATCGTTCACCGTTTCGCCCCCTCGTACTTCAGCAATTTTTTCAGCCAGCACCTTACGAGTGACGCCGGCATTCTTAAACAGCTTACCCAGCTCACCGCTATCGTCACAGGCCGCCAGCAACACCACTTCCGTAGAAAGATACTGGTCACCGCGCTGCTGAGCTTCCCGGTCGGCAATATTCAGCATCCGCCCGGTGGCTTGTCCCATCTGCACATCACCATTGAAGTTAGTCACCGTGGGCAGCTTGTCCACAGCCATGTTCAGGGCGGTAATCACATCGGCAACGTTGGCGCCTGCTTTTTCCAACAACGGCCGAGCGGCGCCTCCCTGCTGCTGCATCAACGCCAACATCAGATGAACTGGCTCAATGGTGCTATTACCCTGCCCCACGGCCAAGGATTGCGCGTCTGACAGCGCTTCCTGCAGGCGGGCAGTGAGTTTATCCATTCGCATTGTATCGCTCTCCTATCCGGTCGTGATCCACACAACGCCTCCCTGTCGGCAAGGCCAATGTGATCACCGGTTATCTATCAACTGAATCATAGATGGGTCCGATTGGGCCAGCTTCAAGGTTAATTGTTTTTTGGAAATAGCGAATTGATACCGCGCAATAACAAGCATGACCATAGCCTTAAAGCAAAGAGGCCGCGCCCAATCCTGGATCGCAGCCTCTTTGTTTTTGGATAAAAGAAAAAACAGCCCATATAGCGGAGTCCACTCACCCTCCCCGCTTAACAATCCCTGTTTTCATCCATCAAGCCAGATCAGTGAGGCGAACCGACCCGTTTGGCCTTCCTTACGATAGGAGTAAAAGCGGGACAAATCACAGGCCGTGCAAAGATCTCCACCATGAACATCGTCGATGCCCAACAGGGCCAGCTCAATAATGGCAGCGTGGGCCACAGAAAACCGCCAATGATTAGGGGTAGCATCTTTCTTGAAGGCAGGCTCAAAAGCCGGGCGACCCATGGTGAAAGCGCGATACACGTCATCCCCCACCTGATAACACTGCCCACAAATGGCCGGCCCTAGCCAAGCACTCACTGGCTCACCGCTGGGAGCAATACGAGCGACCCCTTCGGCGATAATGCCCGCTTGCAAGCCGCGCCAACCGGCATGCACCGCCGCCACCGCCGTGCCATCCTTGCGAGCGAGCAACACGGGCAAACAATCAGCCGTCAGCACGACACAAGGCCAACGCTGCTGATCGGTCCAAACACCGTCTGCCTCATTATTCTGCTCATCTGCCCGCATCACCCGTTTGCCATGGACCTGCCACAACCAGGCCGCAGGATGATCCGCCTGTAATTGTTTCTCCACATGGTGGCGCGCCCGCTCCACTCGCTCAGGCTGGTCACCACAATTCAGCCCCAAATTTAAACCGTTCCAAGGTTTAGGGGAGAGATCGCCAGCCCGGGTGGTCACACATACCCGCACTGCCGGGTGTGGATTCCAATCCGGGCACAACCACTCACTCTTGTCCGGTAGTGACATTTCCGGCTCCTTGATCATGAAGGGGCGCAGGCCCCCTTCCCCCGCTCATATTGAACAACACGCCTGATTGAGGCTAAGCGGGGGGTGACCTATTCGTCTTTGATGTCATTTTCCAACGCGACAATCAGGCTAGTCATATCCGCCGGCAATTCAGCTTGAAACTCACAATACTCTCCCCTAGCCGGGTGGATCAGCCCCAATTTCCGGGCATGTAGCGCTTGGCGGGGAAATTTATGCAGCGCCTGACGCAACGCTTCGGTGGCACCGGCTGGCTGCTTGAGGCGACCTCCGTAGAGCGGATCACCCACCAGCGGATAGTTGCGATGGGCCATATGAACGCGAATTTGATGGGTACGACCGGTTTCCAGTTGCACCTGAATCCGGGTGTGAGCCCGGTAACGATCAAGCACCCGGTAGTGAGTCACCGCATTTTTTCCGCCGGTTTTCACTACCGCCTGCTTCTTACGGTCCACCGGATGACGCCCCATGGGCGCATCCACCTTGCCACCGCCAGTCATCACCCCCACCGCAATGGCCTCGTATTGCCGAAACAGACTTTTATCTTGTAGTTGCGCCACCAGGCTCTGATGAGCTTCTAGAGAACGGGCCACCACCATTAACCCGGTAGTATCACGGTCCAAACGGTGAACAATACCCGCACGGGGCAGGCTGTTAAGGCGTTCGTCCAAGTGAAGCAACCCGTTAAGCAATGTGCCATCTGCGTGGCCTGCGGCCGGGTGAACCACTAGCCCGGTGGGCTTGTTAATCACGATCAGGTCGTCATCCTGATAGACCACATCCAGATCGATGGACTGAGGCTGATCATCCAATTCAGGCTCAATTTCCACCTCCAGAGTCAGCGATTCATTACCGGTCAGCTTCTCTTTGGGCTTGGTCTGGGCACCGTTGACCGTCAACACACCATTCTTGATCCAAGTCTGCAGGCGCGAGCGAGAAAAGCCCTCGAACAGCTCCGCCGCTACCTGATCTACCCGCTGCCCGGCGTGCTCCGGCTTCACCTGTTCGGTGCGCTGAATTTTTTCGCCGCCAAGATGTCCCATATAAAAGGTTCCTCAACCTGTGCTTAAATACCCAATTCGCGAATTGTAACCCGTTCAACGAGGAAAGAATGCCACGACTTTTATGGCCACTATTGTGTCTACTGATTCTGGCCGGCTGTGCCGCTAACCCTGAAGATCGCCCGGAGCTCACCGAGGCCGATCAATATCGGGAAGCCCGCGAGTCCATTGAATCGAAAAACTATCTGACGGCCATCGACCAGCTCAAAGAGCTGGAGGCGCGTTTTCCGTATGGAGATTATGCCGAACAGTCCGCACTGGACCTGATTTACGCCCAGTACAAATCTGTGGACTACCCAGCCACAGTGGTAGCGGCACAGCGTTTCATGCGCAACCATCCCGCCCATCCGCGCATGGATTATGCGCTCTACATGCGCGGGCTGGCCAACTTCAATATGGAGAAGGGCCTGTTTGACAATATGGTTGCCTCCGACCGCTCCAGCAAGGATATGGCTGCCGCAAAAGACGCCTTCCGCGACTTCGAGCGCTTGGTCAGCCGCTTTCCGGACAGCGAGTACGCCCCTGACGCTCGCGCCCGCATGGTACATATCCGCAATCAACTCGCCCGGCAGGAACTCCACGTGGCACGCTATTACGCGCGGCGCGGCGCCATCGTCGCCTCTCTTAACCGAGCGCAGTATGTGGTAAAACACTATCAGCATACCCCAGCCGTGGAAGAAAGCTTGGCCATTATGGTGAAAGGCTACCAACGGCTAGAGCTCCCCAAGCAGGCTGAAAAAAGCCGCGCGGTGCTGGCCCTGAACTGGCCCAACAGCACCTTTCTAGATGACGACAAACACGTAGACCTGGCTTGGTGGCCAGATGAGGATAACGGCTTACTCAGTTTGCTGACATTCGATTTGTTATAACATGCTGCACGCAAACAGAACGCCCGACGCCTAACGAAGAAAGCCCGCAATAGCGGGCTTTTGGGTGTTTACCTAGTAGCAAACATCTTGCGCCACAGCCACTTAATCTCCCGGCCGCCAACCGTTGGTTATTGGATAGCGCCGGTCCTTGCCGAAAGCCCGGCGGCTAACGCGCGGCCCCACGGCAGCCTGGCGACGCTTATACTCGTTGCGGTCCGTGAGTTTCACCACCCGATACACTGTTTCTCGATCAAAACCATCACGAATCACCGCTTCGGCGCTCATGTCCTGCTCCACGTAACGCTCCAGAATCGCGTCCAGCTCGTCGTAATCAGGCAGAGAATCACTGTCCACTTGGTCTGGAGCCAACTCTGCGGATGGAGGGCGCGTAATCACCCTGTCGGGAATAATTTCCGCCCCAGCCTGTTGGTTGCGCCAACGACACAGGTTAAACACTGACGTCTTGAAGACATCCTTGAGCACCGAGAAGCCTCCCGCCATATCGCCATACAGCGTGGCATACCCCACCGCCATTTCGCTCTTGTTACCCGTGGTCAACACGACTGAACCGTTCTTGTTGGAAAGCGCCATCAACAGCACCCCGCGACAGCGAGCCTGGAGGTTTTCTTCGGTTGTGTCCCGGGAGGTGCCTGCAAACGGCTCCCTGAGAATATCCATAAACCCATTAAACGCTGCCTCGATCGGCAATACCCGGTAATGGACGCGCAGGGTTCGAGCCTGTTTTTCTGCGTCTTCCAGACTCATGGCAGAGGTATACTGAAATGGCATCATCACCGCCTCCACCCGTTCCGGGCCAAGGGCATCCACCGCCACCGCCAGGGTCAGAGCAGAATCAATCCCCCCGGACAGTCCCAATAGAGCGCCCTTGAAACCGTTTTTGTTCACATAATCACGGGTTGCCAATACCAAAGCCTGGTACATACCCGCCTGCGGCCCTGGCAGCGGCAACACCTCACCACGGGGCTCACAGTGCCCGCCCTGGCATTGCACATCCACCGGCACCAGTGCTTCGGTAAAACTAGCAGCTTGCACACAGCGATTACCCTGGCTATCGCAGACAAATGAGGCCCCATCAAAAACCAGCTCATCCTGGCCACCCACAAGATTGCAATACAACACCGGCAAGCCAGTCTCCCGGCAACGGGCTTGTACCTGGTCGAAACGTTCGTCTGCCTTGTTGATGCGATAAGGAGAGGCATTCAAATTCAGAATCAGATCGGTGCCTGCCTTCTGTAACTGGGCCGCTGGGCCAGCGTGCCAAATGTCTTCACAAATGGTAATACCCAGCGTCCAGCCATCAATATCAAAGGTGCAAGCATCCTTGCCCGGCTGAAAATAACGTTTTTCATCAAACACCCGGTAATTGGGCAAGTGTTGCTTGAAATACTCATGACGGGGACCAGTCTCACCCGGGAACATCACCCCCGCCGCATTACGACGATGCCCGTTGCGTACCGCCGGATAGCCCAGCACTACGGGCACCGAAATCGCCGCACCGATATCTGCGAGGGCCGCATCGACCCGACTGTTCAGACTCGGGCGCAGCAGAAGATCTTCTGGCGGGTAGCCGGTAAGCATTAGTTCCGGGAACAGCACCAAATCTGCCCCTAATAATCGACGAGCTTCGTCTGACGCGGCAATAACGCGCTGGGCGTTGCCTTCGATATCGCCCACCAGCGCATTCTGCTGGGCCATAATAATTCGCATGATCAACCGGCCTTTCCTCAAGTGAGCGCTGATTGTACTCTTTAGCTGGCGATCGATGAATGCGCTAGAAACACGTAACCCGACCGCACCTGACAAAAACAGCAAACAATAAAGGGGGCTCCATGGGGCTAATTCGCCTGATTATTATCGCCGCGCTGATTTATCTAGCCTGGCGGGTTATGAAACAACTGCTGGCCCAGGCCCGGCCCACAGCGCCCGACAATAGCACCAGTAACCCGCAGATCATGGTGAAATGCGCACAATGTGGCGTTCATGTTCCAGCCCCCGACGCTTTTAGTCATGGCGGGCTGCATTTCTGCAGCCAAGAACATCAGCGCCAATATCTGGAACAGCATGATCGCTAGCCAAGGCTGGACACCGGCACGCATCTATAATGTTTACCGCATTGCCATAGCTTGCGTGCTGCTATTACTACACTACGGGCCAGATAAGGCTCTGCTCGGCACCCATTTCCCCGCCCTCTTCGAAACAACCCTTTTTGTCTACTTGGGCCTGACGCTGGCCTCCGCCACCCTGGACAATAACCGGCATAGACGAGCATTTCCTGCCTGGGCACAACCGGCCGCGCTCATCAGTGACCTCGGGATGCTAACACTGGTAGTGCATTCCAATGGCGGACTAGAAGGCGGTCTTGCGGTGCTTTTGTTGGTGACCGTTGCGGCTGGCAACATTCTTTTACGCGGTCGACAAGGCTTTCTTATCGCGGCACTGGCAACCCTGTCCGCCATGTTCGAGCAGTTCTATTTTTCCATCCATACACAGCACTCATCCCCGTTCGTGCTGACTGAATCGAGCCTGCTCGGCATTGCCTTCTTCATGGTATCGCTGATTATTCAGCAAATCGCGCATCGCCTAGAACAAAGCGAAAAAGTCACGCGGCAGCAACAGGTTGCTATTGAACGACTGGAAGCACTGAACCAACAAATTGTGCAACGTATGCGCACAGGCGTTTTGGTGTTCGACGACGGTTTTCAAGTTCTCATGTCCAACCAGTCCGCCAACAATCTGTTCGACAGCCCGATGCTAGGCAAGCACCTACCCGACGCATTAGCCTCCCGTTTTCATCGTTGGCAAGATAATCCCCTTCTGCCTTTACCTACCCTGCGCGTCTCGGAGCAGTCTCCCGTGCTGAGCCCACGGTTCGCACAGCTGGATACCGGACATGAAAACCTGACACTGCTTTTTCTAGAGAACACCGCACAAATCGCACAGGAAGCCCAGCAAATGAACCTAGCTTCTCTCGGGCGCCTATCTGCCACCCTAGCCCATGAAATCCGCAATCCTCTCAGTGCCATTAATCATGCCTCCGATCTCTTGCTTGATGGAGACCCAAGCCAGGAAGACCAGCACCTATTACAAATAATCCGCAACCATGTAACTCGGGTGAACGGCATTATTCATGATGTACTAGACCTTTCACGCAGACCGAAAGGGCAAGCTGAACGATTCATTCTGCCAACACTAATTCAGGAAGTAACTGAGCAATGGAAAATCAAAAACACCACCGGACGAATTGCTCTTCATTGCCAACCGGATATGGAAGTGCGCTTTGATCGCAGTCAGCTGATCCAGGTGCTGGATAACCTGATCGGCAATGCACTGCGCCATGGCGGCGATTTCTGCGAGGTGAGTCTGCATTGTGGCCACCATGATCGTACCGGTCTTCCTTGGCTAAGAGTTCAAGATAACGGCCAGGGTATCAGCCTTGAGGCCAGGGATTATCTCTTCGAGCCCTTTTACACCACCGCCAAAGACGGCAATGGCCTTGGCCTTTATCTGTGCCGCGAACTGTGCCATGCCAACCAAGCCACACTAGACCTGGAGGAAAGCTCGAAAGGAGCCAGCTTTGTGATAACCTTTGCTCACCCGCACCGACAATTTCAATAACAGAATCGCTTATGAGTGCAGAAGCCCCCCACGTATTGGTTGTTGACGATGAAGCTGACCTGCGCGAACTGCTGGTCATCACGCTCGGCCGCATGAAACTTCAGGCCACCGCCGCCGACTCTCTGTCCACTGCCAAACAGCGCCTTAAAGAGGCACACTACGATCTCTGCCTGACAGATATGAACCTGGGGGATGGTACCGGCCTAGAGCTTCTCCAATTCATTTCACAATATTGTCCGACTATGCCCACTGCCGTAATAACCGCCTACGGCAGCATGAAAACCGCCACCGATGCGATGAAATATGGCGCCTATGATTTTATTGCCAAGCCTGTCGCTCTTGACCGATTAAGGCAGTTAATTGAAGACGGGCTGGGCATCAACGAAGTCGAAGAACACCATGAAGAAGAAGATAATCTGATTGGTGACGCGCCCAGCATGGTCGCGCTAAAAAGCCAGGTTCGAAAGTTGGCGCGCAGCCAAGCGCCTATTTATATAAGTGGCGAATCAGGAAGCGGTAAAGAGCGTATCGCACGATTAATTCACACGTTAGGACCGCGCCGGGAAAAACCGTTTGTGGCAGTAAACTGCGGCGCCATACCGTCTGAACTAATGGAAAGTGAATTTTTTGGCCATCGCAAAGGCGCATTTACCGGCGCGGTGGAAGACCGAAAGGGACTGTTCCGCGAAGCTGATGGCGGCACCTTATTTCTCGATGAAGTGGCCGACCTTCCCTTACATATGCAGGTCAAACTGCTACGAGCCATTCAGGAAAAATCCGTTCGACCGGTAGGCGAAGCCAAGGAATTCCAAGTCAATCTACGGATTCTCTGCGCCACCCACAAGAACCTGGAAGACGAAATGGAAGAGGGGCGTTTTCGTCAGGATCTTTTCTATCGGCTTAATGTTATCGAGGCTCACGTTCCGCCGTTACGCGAGCGACGTGAAGATATTCCAAAGCTGGTTCGGCATATTCTCGACCGGCTCAGCCAAGCCTGGGAAATTCCGCCGCCCAGCGTTAGCTCTGACGCGGTGAATGCCATTGGCAACTACGCGTTTCCCGGCAATGTCAGGGAGTTGGAAAACACCCTGGAGCGGGCGCTAACATTGTGTGACGGCAACACTATTCTCCCCGAACACCTGCGCCTACCATCAAACCGTTCTGGGCTGGCCTCAAACCGTTCTAGCACTTCAACCTCGCCCCCCCCCATAAGACCCAGCGAACAGCCCCTGGAAGAGTTTCTTCAGGAAATCGAAAAACAGGAAATACTCAAGGCTCTGGATACAACTCACTGGAATCGTACCGCCGCCGCAAAAAAACTCGGCATGACCTTCCGCTCTTTGCGCTACCGATTGAAAAAGCTGGAGCTGGACCGTGATGACGACGAAACAGACGATAACGAATAAGGCTCGGGATCAACAAAGGTTTGCTCGCCAGTAATCAACTGGGCGAGCAACTCCGCACTGGCCGGCGCCGCCACCAGCCCGTTTCGATAATGGCCAACAGCCGCAAACACCCCATTGGTTCCTGGTACCGAACCAATAAACGGAATATCACGCTCACAGCCCGGTCGCACCCCTGCCCAATGAAAGGCTGGCGAACAGGATGCCAGCTCCGGCCATAATCTCGCCGCCAACCGCTCTAACTGATAACGCCCAGCTACGGTAGGGTATGTCGTATTATCGCCTCGCCTCAGCGTTGACCCCACCAGCACGGAGCCATCGTGCCGCGGAATCAGATATCCTCGCTCAGTCAACATAACCGCAGGCACCTGACCGGGCTGCATGTGATACAGCAACATCTCACCTTTTGCAGGAAAAAGCGGCAGTGTAACCCCCATGGAGAGCAAAAGGCCTGGGGCTGCATGCCCAGCACTGATCACAACGGCATCGCTGTGCCAGCGTCGTCCATCAGCAGCCCCAACTTCCCCACCCAGATTCAACGGCCGAACATGGCGAATAATGGCCGACTCAAAGCGCACGCCCAACCGCAGCAAATACGCACGCAACACTCTTAGTACACCCGGATTACGAATATTACCCAGTGACGGAAACAACAGCCCTCCGCCAGCAGCAGATTCTTCCATTTGCTCATGGGCCAAGACCGCTTGTACTGGAATATGCCAGCGTTGTGCCCATTCAAATGCTAGAGCAGCATCCTCTTCTGCCGTTTCAACCCACAAACCACCGCCATGCAACAGTGAGCCACAACCAGGTATACCTGCCGAATCACACTCTTCCAAAACTTTCTGATAACGGGAAAACGCATTTACCGACAAGAGCGTCATAGCATCGCAATAACGCCAAGCATATAAAGGGGAAAGAATGCCGCCACCGGCCCAAGAGGCCGGCGGATATTTATCTGGGGCATCAATGATCGTCACTTTCCTGCCTCGCTTTGTAAGCTCAAGCGCACAAAAAAGACCGATAATTCCACCACCTACAACGAGCACATCAGACATGGCAATATGAGGAAACAGCAGACATTAAGGATGGCAACAATAGCATAACCACCCAGCGCATTCTCCCGTAGGCTTTTATGCATTGCTATGGGAGCCCTAAAGATGGCCCGCCACTATCAACGCCCACAACAATACGGTTTAACGCTGATTGAAATATTGACAAGCATCACTATCATCGGTGTTCTTTCTGTCTGTGCTTCCTATGCGTGGAATGACATCATTCCTCGCTATCAAGTTCGCACAGCCACCATGACATTGCACAGCCTGATAAGACAGGCTCGTGCCGGGGCGATTACCGATGGTAACCGCATGATCTGCGATGGACAAAACGGTTGTAATAAATTCGAGGAAACACAACAAGTTTGGATGGGGTTCGATCGAAACAACGATGGAAATCTGAACGCATCCGAAATCATTGAGCACTACCAGCTCCCAGGGCAAACACGCCTAATCTGGAAACGTTTCAAAGGTAATGCGTTGGTCTTTCACAACAAGGGCAACAGCCATTTCCAAAATGGCAGCTTTTATCTATGCAACCCTGTCGCGGCAAGAAGAATTACCATGAACTGGATTGGCCGCCCTAGAGTGGAGACGGCCAAACCGGAAGACTGCGATTAATGTTCTTTCCAAGAATCGTCCGTGCCAATAGTGCAGCCAGAAACCTTCATACATGTCTGCCCTTCACTATTGATCTTCAACACTTCGGTGCCCGTCATTACGCCCGTTTTCGGCGTCACTGTAATTTCATACTGCTGACTCCCCGTTCCCGTCACGGAGATTGCAGTAGTGAAATAGTCACTATTGGCAAGCACTGGCGATAGAACTGCCAGCTTAGTGTTGGCACCTTTGTAGGAAAAGTTCTTTGCTCGGTACCGCTCAAGTGCACCAGCCAAGGCCATCATCTCACCCTGCGCTTCCGCCTGGCGAGTATCCTGCACATAACGGGTATAACTGGGGTAAGCAATAGAGGCGAGAATCGCCACTATCACCACCACAATCATCAGCTCAATCAGGGTAAAGCCTTGCTGATCACGGCCTTTACACACCGATTTTCCAGACATCATACACAACCTCGTCACTCGCTTAAGGCGCCTTAAATTCATTCGCTTTGGTTTTATCCATCTGATACCAGCGACGTTTTCTTAAGTGCGTATAACCCAAGTCTTCAGCACCAATTACTTCAGTACCCACGACCACATACACATTACCTTCACCATCGGTTACTAGTACTGGCGATGGGGGAGGAGTGGTTTGCTCAAGCTCTTCACTACGACTCGTTGGAACGTTACCGTCATTATTAAAACTGGCCGGCTCTGCCGTTTCAATATTTACCGTGTGTAAAAAAGACTTCCCAAAACTCACAGAACAAGCACTATCATCATCGCCAACGGCCTTCTCTGGTTTATACGTAGTGAAGCGTAAAATATTTTTGAAAACAACCGGCGAAGCCAATGATTTCTCACCCTTCTCAAGCAAGTAATACCACCCCATATCACTTTCTTCCGGCGTACCTGTAGCCACATCAGTAAGCTGCGACAGCATCACATCATCTGGCGCATCCATTGACGTTGATAAGGCGGTCTTGTCCTTTATAACAAAAATGCCATCACTGATATTTTCATCAAGAGGGTGAGAGCGATACCCTGTAGCAACAGCAACATACAAAGTATTCACACCGTTATCATTTAAATAAACAACCGAAGGTGCTTCATAAATACGGCGATTATCTGAGACACTAGAACCACTAACCCTTGCCAAGCGGTGCACTTTCATTTTCTTTCCTCCGGTCTGATCAATATCAACCCGGAATACTTGACCTCCCAGATCACCGAAATATAGATAATCTGCTATTCCATCAAACTCTTTATCAACAACAGCAATACTGCTCGGGATAGACCACTTCATACTCGCAACATTCGTACTGGCACCAGTATCACTGGCCGACCAGATTAATTCTCCTGTGCGGGCATCAACAATGTAGATCGCGTTACCCATCGAATCGCCGTTACCTCTGCTCTTCCCCTGCTTCTTATCATGAGCAGCAGAGTCATACCCTCCACCAAAAACCAGTACAGGCACATTCTCGCCCCCCACAGGAATCTGGGTAAGCGTTGGTGTTGACCACGTTTGCCCTAAATTGGAAAAGTCACCACTACCACCTTTAATCTGCCACATCATCGAAGGGCTACTAATATTACCGACATCCACTGCATAGTAGTCTCGCCCTCCCCGGCGCATTCCACCGTAGAGGAACACATCCGAAGGCTTGGCATCGACGGTATCACCCGGACGACGCCAAGCCACCCAGCTCCCGTCTAGCCCATAGCTTTGTCGTATATTTCTATCCTTAAGCGCTAAGCGTTCCGTTGTGTATTCATTCGCCCTAGAAAAAAATTCGTAAGGCATAAAAGCAAACTTTTCCTCCCCGTTTTTAGCATCGACGGCATGAAGCATGCCGCCATTGTTTGAAACGAAAACAATATTATTGTCACTATCACCTCCATAGTTGACCATTACCGGAACACTATGGAGCGGATCACCCCACATCACCTTCATTTCATCGAGAAGGTTTTCAAGCTCATCATCGTCAGCACCTGAATTGAGGCCAAAGCTTTCCTTTGTTAGATTATTGTTTGCTATATTTTCCCAGTCGATCTTACGGGTATCGCCTCCAGCAGTAGTATAGAAAAGTCGTCGCGACGAAACCTCCTCTCGAGCCCCGCCGATTTTAGCGTCATAGCCATCAACTTCATCACTCCAGAAACTCTGAGAAAACTCCTTAAAGAAACCGGTATCTTGGTCAACTGCTGGTCCGTTCTTACCCTTAATAACACCATCTTCAAGCTGGTAACGTTTCAAATTTCCTTGCCAATAACTATTTTCACTCGGCTCAAATACGGAATAATAGAGTTGATCTAGATGCTGAAATCGGTCCATCTGGTTAATTGCAACACCTGGAGCCGCAATAGAGCGAGATTCTTTTTCGATCAGATCAAAAATATCAAGGAACGCACTAGCAAGTGACTCCGCATCAGAGGCGGTATAGGTGCCATCAGCCCCATCGGAGGACACTGTTTCCATATCTGCTCGATTGTCCTCCATGTGCAAGCCTACGTTGTAGGTCTTTATTTCGAAATCGCGATCAAGATAATCAGAGATAGCACGCTGACAATCATAGGATGAACCGCCGCCACAGGGGAGATTCACATCATTAGCCTCTCCGTCTGTAAACAGAACAATATGATTACTCTCACATTCATTGGCAGTGTTTCTTGGTGAAACATAGTTGCCATTATCCACGATCTTTTTTTCGTCAACACAGATCTCTGTGGTTTCACACTCCTGCTCTTGGCCCACTATCTGATAGCGCTGGTAAACGTATTCTTGACAAAACACAAGCCACCGACTCACGCACTCCCGGCGACATGTAGACGAACTAGTATTACATGAATCGTTAGCCGGCAAATCCATCCACCCATAGACATTAACATTACTGCATGTCTGGTTTTCTTCGTATTCGAGGCAAACTTCACTAGTGTTGTCATCATTAGAACTATCGCCGTAGGAAGTATAGCTTTGAGGGGAACTTCCAATCATGTAACGCCCCATCTCCCAGTAGGCTTCAGCGGTAGGCGTACTACCGTAAGGGGCTCCATCGCTAGGACCGCTTGGAGAGCCCCCTGCAGAATTCAGGGAAGAAACCGTATCCTTGAAGACTCTTTTAGTTTTTTCATCAATATCGGTTACCGGCAGAAGAACATGAGCTCCGCAAGTATTACGCCCGCTATTACAGTTATAGCCGGCATTAAATCGACCCAGTCCCATCTTTACATCTCCAGGAACGGAGTCGATCAATACATGCATTGCATCTTCCAGCATGTTGATGCGTCGCTCTTCAACATCACTGCACCAAGCAACATTGGCCTCGCTATTTTTACAAAAACGCATACTGCCAGAGGTATCCAAAAGAACCATTACATTGGCAGAAGGCTTATTCTCGCTCCCACCTGCAGCAGCCTGAGAATAATAAATCTCAGTGTCATCTGCATGAATTGCAACAGGAGCCATAAACACCATAAGCACCAGTAGATAAACCTTTTTTGAATAGCTCATTGTCCCCTCCTATTCAATTTCGGATCCTGGTTTTATACCCCGCTTCAAGGCCTCCTGAAGGTGGTGATTATCCAGGTTAAAACTACTCATTTCGCTCTCGCCTAACATCGCGATCTTATAATCTACAAAAATAGCCCCTCCACCCGTGGTGCTAATTTGCGATCCAGGCACAGGGTCATAGCCATTCAATTTTGAAAACGACTGAGCAACAATCAGCCCCCTAGAATCCAAGGCATCACCTTGACTGCAGGCCCCTTCTTTTGTGGTGTCTTCCTCCGTTACACAGCGGATGAGTAACTCGCCACCCGCCAACTTCGTATAGAGATCCGCACCCGACATGTTATTCAGTTCTTTATATGCTTCCGCCAAGGTGGTTTCTGCAGCCTCAAAAGTCATTGCATCTGCCTGGGTCCCCGTTGCAACCTTTGCTGAAAATACACTGGATTTCATAGCCGACACACCAAGTAAGGACACCACCACTAGAATCAACAGCGCAACGACCAGGGCTGCCCCCTGCTGACGTTTCCAGATAATCATATTGGTAGTCATACGGCATCCCACTTGTAATTACGCATTTTGACCGTCGACATAAAAATACGGCGAATAGAGCGATCTTCCGGTTCGCTCACTGTCTTAGTCAGCACATAGAACTTTCGGCTCCCATCACTTTGCGGTAAAGAGTTACTTTCTTCTTTAAGTAGGAGAGAAAAGCGAACAGCAACAACCGGAAAGCTGCCCTGATTCCCAGCTTCAACATAACGACTTACATTAGCGTAACCATCCTGATTCTCATCAATACCGTAGAGCAACTCAAAGGCCTCCACGCCATCTAATAGCACGACCCCATTGCCGCCAGTCAAGTTACCTTTACAGATAAGCTTCCCATCATTATTCACGAAGTAGGTATTCACTACTTCACTCAATATCGTTACTGCTGAACCTTCACAATCGGACATTCCATGGTAAGCCAACGTCAACCGATCATAATCGTTACCGTTTGCCGAGCCAGGAACGGTCCCTACCGTGGCGAAGCGAATCCCTTTCTCATCAGTTAACGCCGTAACACCGTCCATTTCCAAACCGGCTCTTCGCAAATCCTCCCTAAGATAACGAACGAAAAGCTGGCCATCTTCCTGGACCCGAGACAACGTTTGCTGCAAAGCAAAGGATTGTTGATTTGCAAGAAAAAGCTGCAAGGCCGCACCGGTGATAAGCAAACCGAGAAGCATCGCCACCATTAATTCGACAAGACTAAAACCTTTGCTTTTTTTCATCGCGCTACCTCCAGCACCACGCAAGAAGTACCTATACCTGTGTTAACGCCATCATTCGTCATGCAGTCATTAGGCTCATCATCGTTCCAGCTAACAACCACACAACTAATCCCGGTAGCATGCTGACATTCGTCAACCGCAATCATTCCCGCAGGCAACTGATTCGCCGCCTGCCACGCAAGCATGCTGATATCCCACGAGGCAAGATCATTCGCATTACAGGAGCTGGTAATACAATCATTCAGCACATCCGGCTTTTCCCCAGGGGGCGTACTCTCATCTGGCCATTGATCTACATCAGTGTAAGAAGCCATTGCGGTTTCATTGGCAAGAAAACGCTCAAGAGCATCCTGTCCGAGTAAAGTGGCTTGTGCTCGGTTGTTAGCATCCTCCGAGGCTTTCAGCGCGGTAAGCTGCATTCCCGCATAGCCAAGCACTCCAATTGCTAGCACTAACAAGGCAATCATCACCTCGATAAGCCCCACACCACGTTGTTGTTTTCCCGTGATCATCATCAGCTACAGCTCTTCACTTCGTTGGTGACCTTGCCAAAGGGCGAAACAGTAATTGCTCTTCCTTCCTCTGCACTACGGTCATCGCATAAAGAAAATTTAGCCTCACCCGCGTTCGACAAACCATTACTACGAAATTCAATTTTGCTCAGCCCGGTCTCGGAAATAATTTTACTGCTGCCTGTCGGCAAGAACTCCTGGTCATCCTCTGTGAGAACCGATGCGGGGTAATCAATTACCCAGCCCCCCCCCCAGTCCGAGCCTGAAATCGGCTTAAGCGTTACAGTTACTCTCAAATTGATCGCCTGAATGCGGGCAGTATTAATCGCAGTAATAAAGTCAGCCGCCGTAGAGCGCAGAGCGTTTCTTTTCTGGAAGTCATTAAACGCTGGTACGGCAACCACCAAAAGAATGCCCGCCACAGCAATCCCGATCATCAATTCGATGATGGTAAAGCCTGTCTGGGCGTGGCTTTTTGATGCTGTTTTCATCCCTGCCCCGGTCTATTGATCTTATTCGGACTATCACGATAGCAAGACCCGATCTGCCTTCAATTGAATGAAGACCAGTGGCCCCTTGCTGCCACTGAACGGTATAAGCCGCTGAAAAACAATGACTTTTGGCACTTTTCGCGTGAAAAACATCACACTTCAAGCGTAGACTGAAGCAAATTTTTGCTTATTGCTTATATTGAAGCGCTAAGAGATAAAGCCGAGGAGTTAACGGTACTAAAGGCAGGACAAGCGCTACGGGCGTAGCGCCTTGGGCATGGAGAAGCGGATATTTTCTTCGCGGCCGGGGATTTCTTCGGCATCCTCACCGCCTAGGTTTTTCAGGGTAGCGATAACCTGTTGTACTAGATCTTCAGGCGCACTAGCTCCGGCGGTGACGCCGACGGCGGCTTTGCCTTTCAGCCAGCTCGCTTCAATTTGGGACGGCTCATCAATCAGATAAGCCTCCGCACCACAGCGCTCGGCCAGCTCACGCAGGCGGTTGGAATTAGAGCTATTCACCGAACCAACCACCAACACCAGGCCGCATTCCAGCGCCAACTGCCGCACGGCATCCTGCCGGTTCGTCGTTGCGTAACAAATATCTTCGCGTTTGGGGCCGATAATGGCCGGGAACCGCTGGCGCAGAGCATCAATGACCCGGGCAGTATCGTCCACACTCAGTGTGGTTTGGGTCACGAAAGCCAATTTGCTTTCATCTCGCACCGTCAGGGCCACCACATCAGCTTCGTCTTCCACCAGATAGATATCACCGCCATAGGATTTATCATACTGCCCCATGGTGCCTTCCACTTCTGGGTGACCGGCATGGCCTATCAGGATGCTTTCGCGTCCCTCGCGGGCATAACGGATGACTTCCATATGCACCTTAGTGACCAGAGGGCAAGTGGCATCGAAAACCTGCAGCTGACGACGCTTGGCCTCTTCCTGCACCGCTTTGGAGACACCGTGGGCACTGAAAATGACAATGGCATCGTCCGGCACTTCGTGCAGCTCTTCCACGAACACAGCGCCGCGCTGGCGTAAATCCTCCACCACATAGCGGTTATGCACCACTTCGTGACGAACATGGATCGGCGGCCCAAACACTTCCAAGGCGCGATTGACGATGTCGATGGCACGATCCACGCCAGCACAGAAACCGCGGGGATTAGCGAGACGAATTTGCATAATTCAACTGATGGTTGACTGTGGATAATGGGCAGCGGAAAACCAGAATCATTCCGCCGGCCCGTTGTTTGTCCGCCTAACCATGAACGTTCCTCTTTTCACCGCCGGCTGTCCACCGGCAACGGTCAATTGAGCGTCACAGGCTGCTCGGGAGCATGGCGTTCAATACTAATGATTTCCACCTCGAAGGTGAGATCGCGGCCTGCCAAAGGGTGATTGAAATCCACCGTGACCCACTCCTCATCGACCTTACCGATGACGCCTGGCAATTCAGCGCCGCCCGCATCGGCAAAACTCAGCACCATACCCGGCTCAAGAGAGTCGTGCTCGGCAAAGGTGTCACGGGTGAAATGTTGCACATTCTGCTCGTTGTACTCACCGAAGGCCTTGGCCGCCTCAAGAAAAACACTGCGGCGATCGCCAGCTTTAAGCCCACGAATGGCATTTTCAAAACCCGGCAGCAGAGATTCATCTCCCCATACAAAAGAAGCAGGCTCGCCATCAAAGGTAGAATCCAGATCCGTGCCATCCATCAGACGCACGGCAAAATGCAGCGTAATCCGGGTTTCCGGGCCTACGCGAAGCAACTCACTCATTATTTTTACGCTCTCTTTTCGCTGACAGCAGCATTTCCAGCAGGATCAATGCGGCCCCAAGGGTAATGGCGGTGTCGGCAATATTGAAAGCGGGAAAATGATAATCGCCCCAGTAGAAGTCTAGAAAGTCGACCACATGCCCCAACACCAACCGATCGTAAAAATTGCCCAACGCACCGGCCAGAATCAGCGACAGCGCCACCCCTTGCAGCTTTTCCGCAGCCGTA
Organism: Alcanivorax sp. NBRC 101098; assembly: GCF_001010505.1. Classification (GTDB taxonomy): domain Bacteria; phylum Pseudomonadota; class Gammaproteobacteria; order Pseudomonadales; family Alcanivoracaceae; genus Alcanivorax; species Alcanivorax borkumensis. The sequence goes on along the minus strand of NZ_AP014613.1, from coordinate 502,748 downwards.
AGCCGGGCCAGCCAGATCAAAATCATCACCGAGGCGCCCACCGCTATGGCAGTAAAGAACCAGCGCTGCCAGCCGCCTGCATCGGCCAGAAAGCTGAATGCGGCGCCGCTGTTATAGGCCAGGGTTAAATTAAAATGCGGAAACACTTCCAGCCGCTCATACAGGGTAAACACCGCCACCACTTCATGCTTGGTCCACTGATCCAGCACGATAATCAGCGTCGTCAGCCACAACCAGGACAGCTGACCGGGTAGCCATTTCTTGGCACTGCCTGGCATCTGGCGCCCGACGTCCGACTTGTGATCAGGCATAGTGTCGAACCTCGCCGTCACCCTCTACATTGGTAATGCAGCGCCCGCACAACTCAGGGTGCTCAGCGTGGCTCCCCACATCCGGCTGGTGATGCCAACAACGGGCGCACTTGGCGTGATCCGAAGCCAACACCTGCACTTTCAATCCCGCTACAGACGTGTCTTCCAGCTCCGCCGGTGCCTCTGCCAATGGCTTGAGTACTGCCGCGGAGGTAATAGTGACAAAGCGCAGCTCATCGCCAAGACGCTGCAACAATGCGTTCTGCTCCGCATCAACAAACAACACCACTTCGGCGCTCAGGCTACCCTTGATCAACTTGGCGGCACGGGCCCCTTCAATGGCCTTGTTCACCGCCTGCTTGGCGTCCTGCACTTTGTCCCAGAACGCCCGACCCATATCGGCATTGTCGGCCAGCGCAAACAGGCCGTCGTACCACTCTGCCAGGAATACGGAATCCAGCCGCTCACCGGGCAGGTTCTCGTAGATTTCCTCAGCAGTGAAGCTGAGCACCGGCGCCATCCAGCGCACCAGCGCTTGAGCAATATGGTACAAGGCGGTCTGGCAGGAACGCCGCGCCACGGAATCCGCTTGGGTGGTGTATTGGCGATCCTTGATGATATCCAGGTAAAAACCGCCCAGGTCCAGTGCGCAGAAGTTATGCAGCTTCTGATAGACCTGATGGAAATGATAACCGTCGTACAGGTCCTGAATCTCAGCCTGCACTTGCAGTGCACGATCCACAATATAGCGGTCCAGCGCCAGCATTTGTTCTGGCTGCAGAGCATCCGTAGCGGGCTCGAAACCACTCAGGTTGGACAACAGGAAACGGCTGGTATTACGAATACGGCGATAGCTGTCGCCCATTTGCTTGAGAATATCCTTGGAAACGGACATCTCACCACGGTAGTCAGTGGCGCACACCCAAAGACGCAGAATATCCGCACCCAGGTCGTTCCAGACTTCCTGTGGCGCGATCACGTTGCCGACGGACTTGGACATCTTGCGGCCGTGCTCGTCCACGGTAAAACCATGGGTCAACACCGTACTATAAGGAGCGGCATCACGAATCGCCAAGCTGGTTAGCAAAGACGACTGAAACCAGCCGCGATGCTGATCCGAACCTTCCAGATACAGGTCCGCCGGGGCGCGCAGCTGTTCACGCTGATCCAACACGCAATAATGAGTCACACCAGAATCGAACCATACGTCCAGCGTATCGGTGACCTTGCTGTACTGATCCGCTTCATCACCCAACAGCTCCGCCGGGTCCAGATCAAACCAGGCATCAACCCCCGCCTTCTCCACCCGCTGCGCTACCTGTTCGATCAAGGCAGGGGTTTGTGGATGCAGTTCGCTGGTTTCCTTATTCACGAACAAAGCAATAGGCACACCCCAGGTCCGCTGACGGGAAATACACCAGTCTGGACGATCGGTTAGCATGCCTTCGATACGCGCCTTACCCCACTCAGGCAGCCACTGCACCTTATCAATTTCCTGGCGAGCACGGGGCAACAGCCCCGCTTGATCCATGGATACAAACCACTGGGCTGTCGCCCTGAAAATGAGCGGTGTTTTATGGCGCCAGCAATGCGGGTAGCTGTGTTCAATTTTGGCCAGCTTGACCAAGTTACCGCTGTCTTTCAGGGCCTCAATCACCGGCTCGTTGGCCTTGCTCACATGCAGGCCACCTACCACGGGCAGGTCCTCACGGAACAGGCCGTTATCCAGCACCGGGCTAATCGGGTCTAGATCGTATTGCTTACCCACCATAAAATCGTCGACACCATGGCCCGGCGCCGTATGCACCAAGCCGGTACCGGCATCGGTGGTCACATGTTCACCGAATACCACCGGTACCTGCGCCTCGAGAAACGGGTGCTGCAGGGCCAGCATTTCCAGCTTGCTACCGGCAACCGCCGCCGAACGGGTTACATTCTCCAACCCCCAGCGCGTTACCAAATCATCCGCCAGCGCCTCGGCCACCAACAGTTCACGGGCCACACCGGACAACTCGCCAGACAACAACACATAATCCAGCTCAGGATGCACCGCCACCGCCCGGTTGGCCGGCAAAGTCCAGGGAGTCGTGGTCCAGATCACCAACGCCGGGGCGCTGGCCTCAATGCCCGAACGGGCAACAAAGTCCGCCACATCCACCACCGGAAACGCCACATCAATGGCCGGGGAGATTTTGTCCTCGTATTCAACTTCGGCTTCCGCCAGCGCAGAGCCGCAATCCAGACACCAGTGCACGGGTTTGAAGCCCTGCTGCAGGTGACCGTTATCCACAATCTTGCCCAGCGAGCGAATAATGTTCGCCTCGAAAGTAAAGTCCATGGTCAAGTAGGGGTTATCCCAGTCACCCAACACGCCCAGGCGCATAAAGTCAGACTTCTGCCCCGCCACCTGTTTGCTAGCGTATTCACGGCATTTCTTGCGGAAAGTCCCTGCATCGACTTTATGCCCGGCCTTACCCACCTTTTTTTCTACCATTAGCTCAATGGGCAGACCATGGCAGTCCCAACCGGGTACATAGGGGGCATCGAAACCCGCCAACGTACGAGACTTGACGATCATATCCTTGAGAATCTTGTTTACCGCATGGCCGATATGAATATCGCCATTGGCGTAAGGAGGGCCGTCATGAAGAATAAACTTGGGTCGGCCGGCAAACGCCTCACGAATCTTTTGGTACAGCTGCTTCTGCTGCCACTCTTTGAGCCGCGCAGGTTCACGCTGGGACAGGCCCGCTTTCATCGGAAAGCCGGTTTGGGGAAGGTTTAGCGTTGCCTTGTAGTCCGTCATGATTCCGCTTATTACACCGTAGGCATATCAAAAAAGGCCCGGACCGCGTTTATGTCCTGCCGGATGGCAGTTTTCAACAAGTCCAGATCCGCGAATTTTTCTTCCGGGCGCACATAATGGCGGAAGGCCACTGTCAGGTGCGCGCCGTACAGGCTATCTTGATGCGAGCACTGAGCATCGCCTGAGCTACCCGCCGGATCACCGTAATCCAGCAGATATACTTCCAAACGATTCTCCGTGCCATTCACCGTGGGACGGGTGCCCATATTGGCGGCCCCGGGCTGGTCGGTAAGCCCTGCGCCAGTAACCGCCACCGCAAAAACACCATGCAAGGGGGACTGTAAACGTTTTAACGCCAGATTCACCGTGGGCAGCCCCAAGGTCCGGCCAATTTTGTCGCCATGGCGTACCCGGCCACTAATAGCAAAAGGTCGCCCCAGCAAGCGCTCCGCTAACGCGAAGTCACCCTCCCTTAGCGCTGCTCGCACCCGGGTGCTGGACACCCGATCACCTTCAATTTCACAGGTGGCGGTATCGGTCACCGCAAAATCAAACTGTTTTCCGGCCTGCTGCAAATAGGAAAAATCACCATCTCGGCCACAACCAAAACGAAAATCATCCCCCACCACCAGATACTCCACCCCCAAACCATCTACTAATAAGCCCTTCACAAAGGCTTGCGCCGTCAGAGAGCGAAAACGCTCATCAAAGCGCAGACACAGCACCTGATCCACACCGGCCTCGCGCAGGGCGATCAACTTGTCGCGCAGCGACATCAGCCGCGGCGGCGCTGTCTGGGGGGAAAAAAACTCCTGGGGTTGCGGCTCGAATAACATCACGGTGGCTTTCAGGCCACGGCCACGGGCCTCTGCGATAACCTGATCCAGAATGCGCTGATGGCCCTGATGCACCCCATCGAAATTGCCGATGGTAGCCACACAGCCGCGATGCGTATCGCGCAGATTGTGAATGCCGCGAATCAGTCGCATCTCACCCTCATATCAAAAGACGCCCGATTATACAGAGTTGGGCAGGCCCACGACACACGCCCGAGCGCCACAATGCGAAATCACTAACGGCGCAAGTGCCGCACCCGCAAACCTAACACCACCAGTGACGACAAATAAATGGCCACGCCCGCAGCCACTATCAATGACAGCCAGCCGACTCGAGGCCACACTCCGGGCTCATTCCAGGCTGTGGTCTGCAGTGACAGCCAGTAACAAGCCGCCACCATGGACGCCCCGGCCAACAACATCCGCAACCATTGCAACCCCCAACCTGACAACGGCTGGTACACCCCACTACGGCGCAGGCCCAAATATAACAAACCAGCATTCAGCCAAGCCGATAACGCCATGGCCGAGGCCAAGCCAACATGACGCCACTCCCACACCAACAAGGCGCCCAACAGCATGTTAGCCAGCATGGCCAACACCCCGATGCGCACCGGGGTGCGTGTATCTTGGCGCGCATAGAACCCTGGCGCCAAAACCTTGATCAACATGGCGGCGAGCAAACCCGCGCTATACGCACGAAGCGATGCGGCGGTTTTCGTCACATCAAACGCCGAAAACTCACCGTATTGAAACAGGGTAGATAACAATGGCTCGGCCAAAGCAAACAACGCCAAAGCCGCAGGCAAGCCAACCAGCAACACCATCCGAATGGCCCAGTCCAAGGTCCTCGAGAACGCCTCAGCAGAGGCATCCGCATGTTTACTGGATAAGCTGGGCAGAATTACCGTACCAATGGCCACCGCAAAAATCCCTAAAGGCAATTCAATCAAGCGATCCGTGTAGTACAGCCAGGTCACCGATCCCGTTTCCAACATAGAGGCCAGAATCGTATTGACCAAAGAATTAAGCTGATAAACCGATGCCCCGAACAGGGCCGGCGCCATCAGCCTCATGATCTTACGGACACCGGGGTCACTCCAGCCCATGCGCGGGATCGGCATTAGGTTCAGCCGAGCCAAAAATGGCAATTGGAACAAAAGCTGGGCTATCCCGGCAATCAACACTCCCCAAGCCAGCGCCACCGCCATGCGCTCCTCGGCAAAATGTGGCGCCAGAAACAGGGCACAACCGATCAGGCTCAGATTGAGCAACACCGGCGTAAACGCCGGCACCGCAAAACGGTTCCAGCTATTGAGAATGCCACCGGCAAAGGCGGTAAGCGCAATGAAGAACAGGTAAGGAAAGGTGAGGCGCAACATCTCAACCGTCAGCGCCCGTTTTGCCGGATCATCCCCAAAACCCGGGGCGAATATCCAAATAATTCCCGGTGCCGCCAGCACCCCGACCAGGGTTACTAACATCAAAGTGCCGCCTAACGTGCCCGCCACTCGATCTACCAGCAACTTGGTCGCCGCCATACTACCCTTGCTGCGATATTCACTAAGCACAGGCACAAAGGCCTGATTAAAGGCCCCTTCGGCAAACAATCGACGCAGAAAATTAGGAATTTTCAATGCCACAAAAAAAGCATCCGCACCGGCGGAGGCGCCAAGCATTCTGGCGATAACCACATCACGCACCAACCCCAGCACCCGCGACAGCATAGTCATGGTCGCCACCACGGCGGTGGAGGCCAGCAAACCTGCCTTTTTCGGGGGTTGTTCGGGGATATCGGTCATTGTCGCTCCAAGAAACCGGTGAAGGTTAACGAAAGGCCACCCAAACCGCCAGAGAGCCACGTGCCAATCATCATTTCAACAGGCATTCACCATTGACACAGGCCGCCTTGATCGGCATAGTTGCGCGTCTTTAGACCGTGACCCGTGTATTTTTTAGCCACGATGTGGCTTCCGATACCCAGGTCAGCCCTTAGGGGCCAGTGTCACAAACCGAATTTGACCTCGAATTTTAGATAGGAGCAGGACCTTGGCTAACTCACCGCAAGCACGCAAGCGTGCGCGTCAGGCGGAAAATCGCCGTCAGCACAACGCAGCGATGCGCTCCATGGTGCGCACATACCTGAAGAAGGTGAACGCGGCTATTGCGTCCGGCGACCAAGGCAGCGCTCAGGAAGCTTACAACCAAGCGGTGTCTGTGCTGGACAAAGCCACCCGCAAGGGCAAGTTTCACCCAAACAAGGCCGCTCGCCACAAGAGTCGCCTGAACACCAAGATCAAGGCAATGGCAGCCTAAGCCTAAGCCAAAGCCTCTTGGTGTACATAAAAAAACCGGCCCTAAGCCGGTTTTTTTATGTCTGACACTTAAGGGCACCAGACGGCAAAGATTCCAGCTAGCCCCCACATCAAGCGCCCGAAACCCGGCTCCCGGCCTCCATCAACACCAGGTTATCCCGGTGGATCAGCTCTTCCTCGTTCATGAAACCCAGCACACCGGCGATTTCAGCACTTTTCTTACGACAAATCCGGCGCGCATCTGCCGCATCATAATTCACCAGGCCACAGCCAACCCGCTCGCCACGCTCATCTTCACAGGCCACCATTTCGCCACGGGAAAACTGGCCAAACACATCCACCACTCCTACCGGCAACAGGCTAGAGCCACCTTCACGCAAACGCACCACCGCCCCAGCATCCAGCACCAACCGCCCACGCATCTGCAAATGCCCTGCCAACCATTGCTTGCGTGCATTCATTGGCGTGGTATCCGGCAACAGCGTAGTCCCCGGCCCCTGTCCGTCAGCAAGCTCAATCAACACCTCCGGACTACGCCCTGACGCAATCGTTGTAATAGCACCAGAACGGGCCGCCAGCTTTCCAGCTCGTACCTTGGTGGCCATACCTCCGCGCCCCAACAAACCGCCGCCGCCAGCCACACGGACAATGGCCGGGTCCGAGGCACGCGCTTCGCGAATCAGATTAGCATCAGCATTGCTACGCGGGTCTGCATCGAACAACCCCTCCTGATCCGTCAGGATCAACAGCCGATCAGCCTCTACAAGATTGGCCACCAACGCCGCCAACGTGTCGTTATCGCCAAAGCGAATTTCATCGGTAACCACGGTATCGTTTTCGTTTACCACCGGCACCACACCAAAGCCCAGCAAGGTTAGCAGCGTGGAGCGCGCATTGAGATAGCGCTTACGGTCAGAAAGGTCATCATGGGTAAGTAGCACCTGGGCGGTATGCAGCTGGTGCTGCTGAAAACGGGTCTCCCAGGCCTGCACCAGCCCCATCTGCCCTACCGCAGCGGCAGCCTGCAACTCATGCACTGAATCCGGGCGAGCGGACCAACCCAGGCGGGTCATGCCTTCGGCCACTGCCCCGGATGAGACGATCACCACCTCAATGCCCCGCTCACGCAGAGCGACCATGCGATCCACCCAGGTTTGCATGAGCGCACAATCCAAGCCCTTGCCGTCATTGGTCAGCAAGGCACTGCCTATCTTGATTACCCAACGCTGGCGATCCGCCACGCTCACTCCTTATTACCTGAGACAAACATCCGACATTGATTCATTCACGCGCACCAGAACAAGTCCACTAGGGCTCGTAGACAACCTCCACATCATGATCATCATCGTCGTCATTTTGGCGAGCCTGCCGCGCCTCAGCCTTGAGCTCCTGAACCCGCTCCCGCGCCTCCTCTTCCAGGCGGGCTCGCAGGTCCTGCTGGGCGGCAGCATAGGCAGGATCTTCTCGCTCCAGCAGGCGACGGTCCTCAATGGCATTCATTAAAGCGTAAACCAAATCTTCACAGCCGACGCCCGCCGCAGCAGACACCTTGAACACCGGCCCCTGCCAGCCCAACTCATCGACAATAGCATCTACTTGAGCTTGAGCCTCATCATCGGCCAGCAAGTCAATTTTGTTAAACACCAGCCACCGCTCCTGCTCCGCAAGAGCCGGGGAAAAGCGATCCAGCTCATCGGCAATGGCATCAATATGATTGGCGGGGCTAGAGCCATCCATTGGCGCCAAATCCACCACATGGAGCAGCAAGCGGGTACGGGCCAAATGCTTAAGAAAGCGAATCCCCAAGCCGGCTCCCTCAGCCGCCCCCTCAATCAGACCCGGGATATCCGCCACTACAAAACTGCGATAGCGATCGGCTTTCACCACACCAAGATTGGGAATCAACGTTGTAAACGGGTAATCCGCCACTTTTGGCTTGGCCGCAGAAATGGCGCGAATCAAGGTGCTCTTGCCCGCATTGGGCATACCCAACAGCCCCACATCCGCCAACACCTTCAACTCCAGCCGCAAACGTCGGGATTCGCCCGGCTTGCCTTTGGTGGTTTTCCGCGGCGCCTGGTTCACGCTGCTCTTGAAGTGAATATTGCCCAAGCCACCGCGACCCGCCTGGGCCACCATCACCGGCTTATCCGTATCGGTTAGATCCGCCAGCACCTCATCCGTATCCAAGTCCACTACGGTGGTTCCTACCGGCACATACAGAATAATGTCTTCAGCGGACTTACCGGTCATTTGCCGACCCTTTCCCGGCTCACCGTTGCGCGCCTTGAAGATACGATCGTAGCGGTAATCCACCAGGGTGTTGATATTGGTGTCAGCCTGCACGAATACATGCCCACCGGCGCCGCCATCACCGCCATCAGGCCCACCAAACTCCACGTACTTTTCGCGACGAAAACTCAAACAGCCGTCGCCGCCTTTTCCGGCATGGACATCAATAGTGGCTTCATCGACAAATTGCATGGGAAACAGACTCTCAAGGGGATAGATGCCATTTTACGGTAAAGGGCATGAGTTGGAACACGAAAAACACGTACAAAAAAGCCCCGCGGGCGCGAGCCTCACGGGGCTTTTTAGGATCCGTCAGGATCAGGCCACAGGCTCGATTACCACATACTTGCGGTTCAGCGGACCTTTGACTTCAAACTTCACTCGACCGGTTTCTTTGGCAAAGATGGTGTGGTCTTTGCCCATACCAGCGTTTACACCAGCGTGGAATTTAGTGCCACGCTGACGAACAATGATCTCGCCAGCACTAACAACTTGGCCGCCATAACGCTTAACGCCAAGGCGTTTACTTTCCGAATCGCGACCGTTACGAGTACTACCACCGGCTTTTTTATGTGCCATGTCTCAATCCTCTCTACTCAATTTCTGAAAATCAGGTCTTAAGGATCAGCCCTGGATCCCGGTGATTTTCACCGCAGTGTACCACTGACGGTGACCCTGTTGCTTACGGGAATGCTTACGGCGACGGAACTTCACAATTTTAATCTTCTTGTGACGACCTTGCTCCAGCACTTCCGCGGTTACCTTGGCACCATCCAGCATGGGCTGGCCGACTTTCACGTCGTCGCCATTAGCAACCAGCAGCACCTGGTCGAAATCAACGGACTCGCCGGTGGCCACTTCAATTTTCTCGATGCGAACAACATCGCCTTCTTCAACGCGATACTGCTTACCACCGGTTTTGATTACTGCGTACATGTGTGTGCTCCAGCACAACTCCACTCAGGCGGGCGACTTTACCGTCTTACTAACGCGCTAGCAGCGCAGAAAACGGCCATCACCACTTGCAAGCCAGGCAGAGGATGAAATTGGGCCGCGAAGTGTACGCGAAACAAGCGGAACTCACAAGCCTTTCGCGCTGCTGTTGCCCCAGTCACTACGGGGGCTGTGGTTTCCTTGACTACCCGCCAGCCACTGCTAGCATTGCCCGCTGTCGCACCACCCTTTGTCTGGACCTGAACACATGGATTTCAAGGCTATTTATGCCGTCGTCGATGACGACTTCGAGGCGGTGAACCAGTTTATCAGTCACCACCTGGATTCCAACGTCCCCTTGATCCGTGAAGTGGGCGATTACATCATTCAATCTGGCGGCAAGCGGCTTCGCCCGTTAATCGCCGTACTCTGCGCTCGGGCCTCCGGCTATCAGGGGAGCCGCCACGTGGATGTGGCGGCGATTATCGAGTTTTTGCACACCGCCACCCTACTTCATGATGACGTAGTGGATGAGTCCAACCTACGACGCGGGCGTCCCACCGTGAATGCGGTATGGGGCAACGCTGCCAGCGTTCTGGTGGGAGACTTCCTGATTTCTCGTGCCCTGCAACTCATGGTTGCCCTGCGCCACCCACGGCTGCTGGATATTTTCTCGCAAAGCACCAACACGATCTCCGAAGGGGAGGTGTTGCAGCTGATCAACGTGCGCGACCCCAACACCAGCGAAGACAACTATATGCGGGTGATTCACCACAAAACCGCAAAGATGTTTGAGTCCGCCGCGGAAACCGGGGCCGTACTGGGAGCCAATGACGTCAGCGACCACGTGGACGCTTTTGCCACCTACGGCCGCCACCTGGGTATCGCCTTCCAGCTCATCGACGACGTGCTCGACTACCAGGGCGACGCCAGTGAACTAGGCAAGAACGTGGGCGACGACCTCGCCGAAGGTAAGCCCACCCTGCCCTTGATCCATACCATTGCCAATGGCTCTGCAGAACAGGCCACACTGATCAAGGATGCCATTCGCAGCGGAGGGCTAGAGCACCTAGAACAAATAGTTGAAACCGTTCGCGCCAGCGGCGGTCTTCAATATACGGTAGACAAGGCCGCAGAACAGACTCGCATTGCCTTGGACGCCATCGCTCAAGTACCGGCGTCTCCCTACAAGGACGCCCTGTTCCGCTTGGCAGAAGAATCACTAAAGCGCACCTACTGAGCGCACCCACGAATCAAGGAGTGACCATGCTGCGTGCAGCCCTGATTTTCACCGCAACCACGTTATTTGCCGGTTGCGCATTAAGCCCACAAATGATTACCGTGGCCCCGAAAGCGGATGTGGAAGCCGCCAATATCGGCCACAATGAGCCCGTCCAAGTGATCGCCGTAGATTCCCGCGAGCAGAGCGCTTTTGGCACTCGAGGCGGCGTCTATAAAGAAACCGCCCTAGTACAACCCGCCAATGACGTGAAAAACGCCATCGAAGACGCTGTACGCAAAGGCCTGCAAAACCAAGGGTTCAACGCCTTTAATGCCGGCGCCGACGCCACCCGCCTGGAAGTTCGGCTGGAGCAGCTGGACTATGTGCCTGAAGAAGGTTCAGTGGTTAACGAAGTCACCCTGTCGCTGACGCTGCTAGCCGAAGCAAGCCGTGCGGACGTGGTACACATCGGCACCTATAAGAGCAGCGTAGTCCACGACCTGCCGCTCACCCCCACCGCCAACCGTAACCAAACCATGATCAACGAGATACTCAGCAGCGCCATCACCCGCATGCTCACTGACCCTAAAATGCAGGCATTCTTGGCCGGCAACGACACCCCCTAATGCCCAGCAGCCGCGTTGTCATTCACTACTGCAGCCAATGCAACTGGCTGCTGCGTAGCGGTTGGTATGCCCAGGAATTACTAGCAACGTTCAGCGATGAACTGGATGAAGTGGCCTTGCGGCCCAGTACCGGTGGAATATTCTGGATTGAAGCTAACGGTCAACAAATTTGGGAACGTAAAAAAGATGGCGGCTTCCCGGAGATTACCGAGTTAAAACGGCGAATACGGGACGCCCTATTCCCGGAAAGGGATTTAGGGCATATCGACCGAAAGGGGTGAGTTAAACGTTTAACCTTGAAAAGCACTGACAATACGCTTTCCAGCACCCACCCAAACCCGCGTTGCAACTTTAAGCTTCCAACTACTCATTCTCCGGCCGCACCTCTACTTGCGGCGAGTCACTGCCAAACGGTAACTGCACGGTGAATAGCAGCGGCTGGCAGCACACCTGACAATCTTCCACGTACTCCTGTTCCTCCACAGAGGGGTCCACCAAAACCTCGATGGACTCCCAGCAATGGGGACACTGCACGGTCACTGGCAACAACTCAGCCATCAACAGCCTCCCGTGATTACACCGTCCGCCAACGCCAACTCGGCAATCCAACCCGGCACTTGACCGTCCGCCCAAGGTTGCGGCGTCCCTTGCCCCCATACCGGGCCAGGCCAGCAAGGGTCATCGACATAGCGGGCAATGATATGGATATGCAGCTGCGGCACCATGTTTCCCAACGCACCGATATTGATCTTATCCGCATCAGTAATACGCTCAAGCTGACCGGCCAAGTCATTCACCTGCACCAACAGCGCCTGCTGTTCATCCATCGGCAAATGGTGCCACTCTCGTAGCCCGTCACGCTTGGGCACCACGATAATCCAAGCAAAACGCTGATCGTTCATCCAACGCAACCAGCACAAATCTGTTTCTCCCAAAGCACCGGTATCGGCAGCTAGGCGAGGATGAAGCATGGCCATAATATGTCCTTAACTGACTATTGCTGGCTACAGGAACGACCAACTAAGCCGTCATCCCACCGACATTGAAACAATCCCCCCCGCTAGGGTTCAACCTCTAACCTCACGGGGCGATTCTATGGCCGGTAATCCGACGGGCTACGGGCCGTCCAGCGCCGAAAAGCACGGGCAAAGTTGGAGGCATCGGAATAGCCCAGCGTCATCGCTATTTCATCTACGGTTTTCTCGGACTGAGTCAGATATTCCACCGCCAGACCTTTACGTAACCCATCCAGCACCTCTTGGTAACTGGTACCTAATTGCTGCAGCTTGCGTTTCAAGGTGCGTGACGACATATGCAGCTCACCAGCTACCTCTTCCACCCCAGGGAAGCGGCCACCGCCACCCAGAATGATCCGCCGCACCTGCCCCAACAAAGGCGGCGGCAACTTGATCGTCGCCATTTCCTGCTCACATTGATCTGCCGCCATTCTGGCCAGACGCGGATCCGCAAACTGTAAAGTGTATTTCATGCGCTCCACCGGAAAGCGCATTTGATTGTAGGCACAATCGAAATACACTGGCACCGGCATCACCGGCCGCAAGCGAGCAAAATAGTCAGGCTCTGGATAAGAGAAACGCAGCTCACCAATCACTTCCTGCCCCGGAACCAGCTTTTCACCCATAAAATGGAAGCTTGAAAACAGGCTTTCCATAATCAGCGGAGCCAGCTCTCCCAGCGCCAGCAATTCATTAATCTGCATGACCGCCATGTCGCCATCAGTAAAGGTTTCCAGCTGCACCAAGGTGCTGCGGGTGCGGAAATATTTAACCGCCAACTCCAGTGCCTCACCAAGGGTAGCGCTGCTCATGGCGGCGTAACCAAGAAAACCGTGAGAAGATAGCGTCATCGACGCACCAAGCTCCCAACCCAGCCAGGGCTCCCCGGACAGCTCGATGGCGCGGATGGCGACCCTTTCAAAATCCTGCGCGGTGATCCGCGCCTGCGGATTACGCCAACAGCCGGGCTCGATTCGAGTGCCTTCAAGCAAAGTCTCAGTGGCAACACCACGGCGGGATAAGACCGCCAACAACAAGGCTAGATATTCCGCCGACACGGAGTATTCCTCCGGATCCATTTTTAGAATTGTCATGACTGCATTCCGATTACGCTGCGCTGGCCCAAAATGACCGAATAGACAACCATAACCTCACCACGCAACGGTGACAAGTAACTCCTGTTCACTTGCCAACAAACCAAGTCCTCGCCAAGTTATACCTCACAGGAACGCCCCTCCGAGCGCGCAACATCGGGGCGAAAGGACAATCAACTACTGGCCAGGATTTCCCACGACCAAGAAGGTGTAACAGAGCCAGCTCGCGCGAATAGTTACCAACATCATCACTTGCAACCACCGCCGCCGTCCTGAGCATGCAGCGCCATACTTCAATTGCTTAAGAGTTTGTTGTTAAAGGAAAATAAAACAGCTTGCTGGCACACTCCTCGCCACATGGGCCATGGCGGATCCGCCAGATGCAACGATATCTGCACCTGCTTCACGTCGGAGCTCAGCTTAAGGCAAATCGCCCCCGACAACAGAACAGAGCCTTCTTCGTCCTCCTCCGCACGGGAAGCAACTCCGGCTACGCCAGCTTGGCCTACTAACATTGCTGGGCACACACCTTGGAGCTTCGCCGCTCACCACTTATCGTCCAATTGTTGGACGATTTGTAGCTGCTTCGCCTACAGTAATCCCTACTATTTATCCACGCAACGCAACAAACGTTGCACCGAAGTTTTTCTTTTTTAACACCGGACAACGTTAAGGATTGATCAACATGGGCGAGCTGAAAGATCTCCGCGAACAAAGCGAATCTCTGGTAAACCGTGCCAAGCAGCTAGGTAACAAGCTGTACTTGGCAGGCTTGGGTGCCTACGAAAAAGCCGAAGAAGGCTCTGAAGAGCTATTCAACAAATACGTTGAAACCGGCTCTAAAGCATTTGGCGAAGAAGCTGAGAGCAAACCCAAGGCCCTGCTAGCAAGCCGTGGCGCACTGGTCGCTGCCCGCGAGTTGCTCGACAGCGCCCCGGAAAAGCGCCAAGCCTTGTACCAAAAATTGCTTGAAGCTGGCAAGAAAGAACGCGGTGAAAAAGCCGAAGAAACCAATGAATATCTGCTGGCAAGTCTTGGCGCCGTTGCCACTGCCCGCGAAGAAGGTGAGAAACTGTTCAATGAGCTGGTTTCCACTGGCGAAAAACGCGACTGATCCTGTTTTGCTGTGAAAATGTAGTACGTGTTGTTTTAAAACTCTGTCTTACTCTCCCTTTGGGGCCCCGTTTGGGCCCCTTTTCTTTATCTAGCCTATCAATAAGACCCCGCCCTCCCGTCGCCTTATGGCACTATCGCACCTTGTGCATACGTTATGCATGGCGCTAGCCTTAACGCAGCCGTAAACACAGCCGCAGAAATAACAAGAAAACCCGCGAGGTTTTACCATGGCCGACAATCGTCGCCGAAAACGCCCCACCACTGCCACCGGCCGATTGTTTCGGCTCACCGGCATGACCACCTCAATCGCCACTCGGGTGGCCGGCCATCAGGTCAAAGGGCTGTTCCAGTCTGACCAATCCAAAGCCGCTGACCGGGAAAAACTGCTGCAATATATTGGTAAGGAGGTGGCTGCCACGCTGGGGGAGATGAAAGGCGCGGTCATGAAAGTCGGCCAGATTGCATCGCAGATGCAGGATATCCTGCCCGCGGAAATCAGTGATCAACTGAAAATTCTGCAGAATGCTTCCGCCCCCATGCCCTTCCATGTGATTCGACGGCAACTGGAGCGCGAACTTGGCGCCCCGCTGGATGAATTATTTGCCCGTTTCGAAGACCAGCCTTTTGCCGCAGCGTCCATTGGTCAAGTACACCATGCCCTGACTCCGGCAGGCGACGAAGTAGTGGTAAAAGTACAGTACCCTGCGGTCAAGGAATCCATTGATTCAGATATGAAGCACTTACGCCGTATTCTGCGCCTCGGCAGCTTACTGAAAGTGGATGAAACAGCACTGGATGCCGTATTCAGGGAAATTCGCAGCCAGCTCCACGAGGAGCTGGATTACCTTCAGGAAGCCTCCAACCTGGAACATTTTCAGGCATTTCATCAGCAACAGCCATGGCTGGTCATTCCCCAGGTTTTTCCAGCTTTATCCAGTGAAAAGGTGCTGACCCTGAGTTACGAAACCGGCATCCCCCTAGACCAGGTCGACGACGAACATGGTTTCGACCAGGCCACTCGCAACCTGCTCGGGGAGCGACTATTCGATGCCATCGGCCAACAAATTTTTCAGTTACGTGCCGTCCATTGCGACCCCCACCCCGGTAATTTTGCATTTCGCCCCGATGGCTCCATCGTGATCTATGACTTTGGCGCAGTGAAGCGACTCCCCCCGCAAGATGCTGATTTACTAAAACGGCTCGTGCGCGCGGCGATGAACAAGGAATGGACAACTCTGGACACAATGCTAATGGAACTGGGGGCACGCAAAAAGGACACCCAGGTCAGTAGCGATTTTTATGCGGTCTGGATCGAATTGCTGCTGCGAGCCTTTGATGACGAGCCCTACGACTTCGGGCACTCACAACTCCATACCGACATCATGCGTCAGGTAAAACGCACCCCTTTAGAACAAATTCTCAAGTTCCAGCCCTCCTCGCGCAGCCTACTGGTTGAGCGGGTCATCAGCGGGCACTACTGGACCATGATGAAACTGGGCGTAAACACGGCCTTTCGACCGAACCTGGAAAAAGCGATCAACATCGCCGGGGACTAAGCATCACGGACTGCTCAATTACATGCAGCACACAACGTGTAACCTCTGCAAAGCGACACAAAAAAACCCCTCACTTGGAGGGGTTTTTTTATCTCAGTGTGATCTGCCGACATTAGAACGCAGAACGCAGACCAACACTGATACCGGAGATTTCTTCCTCATCGGTATCCACATAACGCATGTATTCCAAGTTGGCTCCAACCGTATCAGTGATATTAAAGTCCAAACCGGCGCCATAGGATTCATCTTCAAAGGTTTCAGTATCACTGTAGGAGTAATCCACTCCCGCTAGCGTGCCATTGGCTGATACTTCACCCTTCACTTTTGTATACCCGCCGATAACATAAGGGCGAATTTTCTCACCGATAGGGGCGCTCAGCTTCACATACCCACCGTACAGATGGTCCATGTCGAAATCGACAATACCTTGGGAATCCTCATCAAAACCCAAACCACCCCGAGCTTCCAGTGCCAGAAAATCCGTAAACTCATACCCGGCATTGATCGTGGCCGAGTCGATTTTCAGGGTATCCGTGTCATACTCTTCGTTATCGTACTGAATTTGGCTGTAGTTACCGCCAATGTACGGGCCGACCGCAAAGGCACCGGGTGCCACGATCAATGAACAAGACAAAACCAGCGCATTACGCATAATGACTTTCATACAGGACTCCTTTTCCGTTAAGTCACCCATTTCGAGGCCGTATATGTCGCACAGTTCCAGAGACTACGGTAAATTCTGTAAAATGAATCGCGCACACTAACGCCGTATCCACATAACAGCGATAACAGGGCCGGGAATGACACAGGGGCTTCTCATCTTCAAGCAGGGAATTGCTACCGTCTTCCTGCTCATGCTGGCGATCTCAGGTCATAGCCTGACGCTTAGCGATGAGCAGGACAGTTACCAAGCGGCCCACGGCATGCAATGGCTGGCAGACCCCAAGCAAGCCTACAGTCCGGAAATGGCTCTGCAGGCTTTTCTCGATGACCAGGGCGAGAAAATTCATGATAAGTACCCTTCTCTAGGTTTTCGTAAAGGCTTGCAATGGTTTCTCATCCCCATCGAAAACCAGAGTGGCCAGTCTTTATGGTTTGCCCGCATGGGCCGCCCCCATCTAGACTATCTCGACATCTACCTTTTCGACCAACAAGGTAAGCGGCTATGGCACAATCGCCTCGGCGACCGTGTTCCTTTCCATACTCGGGCATTCGCTCATAGTCACCTAGTCTCCACGCTCAACCTTCCGATAAATACGCGGCGCTACCTGTTGCTACGTGCCCAAGGCGACAATGTGATTGATTTGCCGGTCTCCGTTATGTCAGCAACGGCGTTCAATCAACAGGACACCCAAGTCACTATTTTTTATGGCCTATATTTCGGAGCGATGGTTGCCATATTTTTGTTTAACCTGCTGATATTTATCTCCATCCGGGATCGCAGCTATCTACTATATGTTCTTTACTTAGGCACCTTCACCCTCAACATTTTCACTCGCGAAGGACTAAGCTATCAATGGCTTTGGCCACAAGCCACGCAGTGGAATCATTACTCTATACCTATCTTAAATCTACTCACCCTCGCGTTTTCTATCTTCTTTACTTGCCAGTTTCTCGAGCTAAAAAAACGCGCACCGACCATCAACCGCGGACTGGTCGCAACCGCCACCGTGCTGATTCTCTTTGCCCCACTCACGTTGATTGATTTCCATTTTTTCATTCAGGCCAGCACCGCCATTATCCTGCCCTGGCTGCTTGTTGCCATCGCCCTATCCATCTGGCTAATTCGGCAAGGCTACAGCCCCGCACGCTATTTCCTGCTAGCCTTCACCGCTGTTGCTCTAGCCACCATGGCCTATATTCTGAAGACATTTCAGCTTATCAATGGCGGCTGGTTGCTGGAAAACATCATGCCGATGGGGACGTTTATCGAAGCACTCCTTCTATCGTTTGCTCTAGCCCACCGCATGACCATACTGAAAAGTGAAAATGCCCGAATTCAGAATGAAGCAAACGAGATTCTTGAACAGCGTGTTAGCGAGCGCACCAGCGAACTTAATGCCGCACTCAATGCCCGCAGTGAATTTCTAGCCGTCATGAGTCACGAAATCCGCACCCCATTGAACGGCATTATCGGCACAGTGGACATGCTCAAGGGCTCCCCCCTAAACGATGAACAACGCCACAACCTGAATGTAATCGAGCAATCGGGCAATAGCCTGCTGAATCTCATCAATGACATCCTAGATTACTCTCGCATCGAAGCGGGCAAGATGCCCATCGAGCAAACCAGCTTCAACCTGTTCAACCTTCTCAATGAATCCCTCACCCTGTTTCAGCACAAAGCCCAGATTCACTCCAACGCCTTGACCCTCGACGTTGCTCCTAACGTAAGCGAACGCTGCTTAGGCGACCCAGTAAGACTTCGGCAAATCTTGGTTAACCTGATCAGCAACGCAGTGAAATTCACCGACAATGGCACCATCACCGTACGCGCACAGCGCGACCCCGCTAACAGCGACTACCTATACTTTGAAGTGCAAGACAGCGGCACGGGTATTTCCGAAGAACAACAAAGGCGACTCTTCGATCACTTCCAGCAAGGCGACAGCTCCACCAGCCGACGCTATGGTGGCACCGGCCTGGGGCTAGCGATTTGTCGACAACTAGTGGAAATTATGGGGGGAGAAATCGGGGTAGACAGCAAGCCCAAACAAGGCTCTCGTTTTTGGTTCAGGCTGCCCATTCCTTGCACCGAACGCGCGGACACTTGTACAACAGCACCTGCCATCGACAACCAATCGGTGCTATTCGAAGGACGACTGCTGATCGTCGACGACAACCATATCAACTTGATGGTCGCCGAGGGGCTATGTCAGAAACTTGGCTACGAGACAGAAGTGGCGGAGAGCGGATTGGAGGCCATCGCCGTACTCATGTCCACCACGCAACCATTCGATCTAATACTAATGGATTGTGAAATGCCGGACATGGACGGCTTTGAAACCTCCAGGGCGATCATCAAACTGCAACAAGAAAACCGTCTACCCTGGGTACCTATCATCGCACTCACCGCCCATGCGATACCGGACAAAATCCGCGCTTGCCGCGACGCGGGCATGATCGGTCATCTGGCCAAGCCAGTGAACCTTGCGCGCCTACAAACCACATTGCGGCAGGCCCTTCGCAGCACAGGGCCTCGCCCATCAAAAGCCAGGAATCATTCAGACTCTCAAAGGTAACGCTTGCGCACAAAGCGTGCTAATTTAGCCCCTTGAGCAGCGAATCCACAATCCGTTCAAGGTCATCCAGTGAAGCGCATTGGCGAGCCATCCGACAATGGGGCAAATAGCGGTCCATCACCGCATCCCCGCTATTCCAGCGAGAACGAGCCTCGGGGTTGAGCCACCATACCTGTTTCACCCGCCGACGGATTTGCTGTAACACCTCGGCACCCTCAGGAAGATAGTTATTTCGTGCATCACCCAAAATAATAACCGTGGTATGACTATCCAACTCCCGTTCACAACGACGCCAGAAATCCGCAAACATTTCCGCATAATCCGTACCGCTGCCAGACAGACGATCCAAAACCCTACCCACAGCCACATCCGGGCTGTAGCGCTGAAAATCCTCCGTAATTTCATCAAAGCGTGACGCAAACGCAAAACTGCGTACCCGCGGTAACACATCATTCATTGCGTACAGAAACTGCAGCAGAAAACGAGCGGCATCACTCACCGAACTGGACACATCACAAATCACCATGACTCGGCTTTTCTGAACTGGCCGCTGGCGCCAATGCAATCGCATAGGTATGCCATCGTGACGAATACCGGCCACCAAAGTGCGTCGCGCGTCCAACATGCCTCGTCGACTTTTTTTCATGCGCCGCTGATGCAGACTAGCCAGGCGCCGCGCCATGCGTCGCACCAATGTTTTTACTTCTTGAAATTCGCGCAAGTGCCGGAAGGGCACCGCACGCATGGTTTGCTCGCGCAGCGCCCGCCCTTTACCGGCACCGTGCAGAAGAAATTGCCGTCGCACATGGTCGGCTGCTTGCTCACGAACCTCCTGCCTCCATTGCCGCAGTGTTTCCGCCCGAGCCAGACAAAGAGCTCCCCCTTTATCCAGCTCTAGAATACGATCATCCACAGCCCCCATGCCCATGTTCATCAGTAATCGACGGGTATACAGTCCTTGCTGGGTAATCACTTCCATCTGAGTGAAATCCATTCGCGCCGCAGCTTCGGCAAGGCGTTGATCCAATTGGGCAGGGGTTTGGGTGGTCAGATCAGCAAATACCTCCTCTGTCCGACCCTTCTCGCTCGTTTCGCCAACCTCGTTCACCGCAGCCGGCATGGCACGCGGTGCGCTCTGCGATGATAAGCCAGAGCGAACATCAGACGTCACCGCAAAAAAACGCGCAAAGGTCTCCTCGAAGGCCGAGCGGTCCTCTTCCTGCTTCACCAACGTCATCGCCAGGGCATCATGAAAACGTTGTCGGCCCTGGTAGCCCACCAACGCAGCGGCATCCATAGCCTGGGTCGCTTCATCCGGCGAAATCCGTAACCCTGCACCACGCAGGGCCTGCACAAATTCAGAAAGGCGACGGGTTGGCATTAACGTTTGTCCAGCTTACGCAGCCAAGCCGGTAACAGCTCCCGCGCCAAAGTCACATCCTGTTCGGTCTTCAACACGAGGTTAAGTGTATCCGCAACCTGCTGCTGCTCCAGTGAATCCGCGTGCAGCAAGACCAGCGCTCGCGCCCAGTCCAGAGTTTCGGAAATCGCCGGCAGCTTCTTCATATCCTGCTCTCGCAGGTACTGAATAAACGCTACCAACTGCTCACGTAATCTAACATCCAGATCCGGTACCCGCGCCGCCACAATGTTCGCTTCCAGCTCAGCTTCCGGGTAAGGAATATAAAGGTGCAAGCAGCGCCGCTTTAACGCATCAGACAATTCACGCTGATCATTACTGGTCAACAATACCAATGGCTGGTGCTTCGCCTTCACTGTGCCTAGCTCGGGGATGGAAATTTGGAAATCAGAAAGCAGCTCCAGCAGAAATGCCTCAAATTCCTGATCAGCCTTGTCGATTTCATCAATCAACAACACCGCGGGCTCATCGCTGCGCAACGCATGCAGTAGAGGGCGAGGCTCTAGAAACGTTTCACTGTAAAAAGCTTCGCCCAAGTCACCCAGGCGATCCATACTGGCTTCCAGGCTGTCAGTGTCCGCTAGCATACCGCCCAGCTTGTCACGCAAAAGCTGCGTGTACAGCAACTGCTTGCCATACTTCCACTCGTACAAGGCACGGCTCTCATCCAGCCCCTCATAACACTGCAAGCGAATGAGCGGTGCTTCCAGAAACGCCGCCGCGGCTTTAGCCAGTTCGGTTTTTCCCACCCCGGGCGGACCCTCTACCAGTACCGGCTTGTGCAACTGCGCCGCCAGATACACCGCCAACGCAATACGCTCGCTACAAATGTATCCCTGTTCGGAGAAACTGCGAATAATATCTTCGACGGAGTCGATACGGGTTTTCATGGTTACTCCTACTCAGCCTTGCCAGGGCACAGCCGACGCTGAACCTTGCCTGAGCCAAACAGAGTAACCCAGAGTGAGGCGGGAGACATTGACCAACCACGACACAACACCGATGGGAAACTGCGAACCGTATAAACGGGAAGTAACGATAAGCGAGAAGGGCCAGCGCAGGGCCAAGTGGAAAACGCGGAGTCAGTGCAAAATAATATTGTCCGCCAGCACCATGGGCACAATCTCGCCCACCTCTTCTACAATGGGGTCGCCATCCATGCTGGACACATCAAACCGAGCAGAAGTGACATCACCATCAATCATGTCGGGAATGGCATCCAGGAAGGCGCCCACGTGCTCGGAGCCAAAGTGGATTTCCAGCGCATCAAGGTTCGACCACTGCTGCCACACCATAATTACTCGTGGCGCATCGGCCTGCAGATACACTTCATAGGCCAAACATCCCCGCTCCCCCCGCGACGCACTAGCAAGCGCTTGCACCAGCGCCAACGCATCGGGCTGTTCGTCTTCTTTTATGGGAAAGGAGCCTTTCACTATAATCATGGAGGAGGGTTCGCTACGCTGGAGAGAACCCCTATCCTAACACAATTGCGCCACCGCTGCCTGAGAGCCCTTGTTACACAGTCAGTGGAACAAGCCCTCAGATCACACGCTATCGCAAAACTGCACCGAGTCGGAAAGCGGCACGCGACCGACCCGAGCCTTGTTGGCGGCCACTTCCGGATCTTCGTAACCAAAACTGATACCCAACACGATAGCCGAGGAAGAAGGAATCCCTAGCATGTCCCGTACATCATCCGGATAGTAACGCATGCTGCCTTGGGCACACGCTCCCAGCCCATAGGCACTCATGGACAGCAACAACGACTGCACATACATTCCCACATCCAACCCTACGGTGACGCCAAAGTTGCGCTCCATGCCAATAAAAGCCACATGGGGAGCATCAAACAGTTCGAAGTTACGCAGCTCTGCTCGCTGCCGGCCAGGACGATCTTCACGGGCAATACCCATGCTGCCATATAACGCCATGGCACAATCGACTTGGCGCTCCCGGTATACCCCTTCAAACCTAGGCGGGCCATCATAATCTGGAGCAAAGGGCACACCATTGGTGACCTTCTCGATCATCCGCTCGCGCAGCGCATCACGTACGGCTCCGGAGGCAACCCACACTTTCCAGGGCTGAATATTGCAGTTGGATGGCGAGTGCTGCGCAAGAGAGAACACCTCATCCATCACCGCCTTGGGCACTGGCTTATCAGTAAAACCGCGAACTGAGCGGCGCTGGATCATGGCGTCAGCCAAGGAAATATCATAGGCGGTCATGAATGGCTCCTGTCAAAACTCGCCTCGAGTCTAACCGGGCAAGAGGGCAGAAACGATGACATTAACGACCAGGCTATTTATGCGACACGCACCACACGTGTTGCATAATCAATGAAAGGCTGCAGAGAAGAAAAAAAGGCCCCGAAAACGGGGCCTAATGGTTTCCAGGGACAACTGGAAACATACGCAGCGGGATCAAATCCCGCAGTTATAGTGCTACCCATCGCGCCATTTCGTCTTGATATGAATCAGATTTTCACCACTTTAATCTCCACGATAAATACAACCCCACTAGCCACTTGCCGCTATTCGGCACCGCCGGCCTGGTTTGCCAATACCTGGGCCAGCGATGGAGGCGAATACGCAGGGCCTTTCAGCACCTTGCCTCGTTCATCTTTCACCGGTTGACCGTCGGCACCCAGCTTGCTCATGTTGCTGCGATGCACTTCCTTGCAGCAGGCATTCAGATCGATACCAAAAGTGTGGCCTGCGCCGTAAGTAACATAATTAATGTCAGTGAGCGCGTCCGCCACCTCCACCAAATCCACCTGAAAACCCTCTAACTCTTCCAGTTGTTCGCGAGCCTGAGCAAGGGTCATGAGAAATTTTCGTTGTCCCTCGCTCACCTCCTGGCAAGTGGCTTCGACCAGCTCGTAAAATTCTTCCAGCAGTAAAGCCAACCGCAACCGCACAGTGGCATCGTCTGGCACTACTGGCTGCGGCTCCACCGGCAAAGAAAAAGCGCGATGAAATTCGGCTACCCTGTGAAAGTTACTGTTATTCGATTTTATCGCCATCGACTTCTTCCAAAAACGCCAAGATCTCTCGATTAACTTCAGAGGCCTGCTCCATCTGAATCCAATGACCACACTGATCCAGCATCACCGTGCGCAGGTCCGGCATATAGTCAGGCATACGCTGTAGCGCTTTCTGGCTAAACATGAGGACCGGGTCCTGCAAGCCTCCTATAAATAATATCGGCATGGGAATTTGCCAATTGCTGGCATTGCGACTTTCCTCCCAGGAGGCATCCATGGACCGGTACCAATTGATTGCGCCGGTAAAACCACTGTGCTCAAAACGCTCCACGTAGTAAGCCAGATCTTCCTCGCGCATCCAACGCGGTTGGGCTTCAGGAACGGGCATGGACTGAAGAAAGCCGGTATCGTCCGGCTTCACATTGAAGTCCGCAATGCCGTCAGCGGATAAGGCATGAAAAATACAACGCAAGCTGTGCGATACATCCGCCTCAAGTTCCTGCTCCGGCAAACCTGTTTGCTGGAAATACAGCATGTAGAAAAATCGATCTTCAAACAGCTTACGCATGGCTGCCGTGGGCGGCACCGGTGCTGGGCCGCCATAGGGAACCGACATACCGATAACTGCCTTAATCGATTTCGGGTAACAACGGGCGACCTGCCAAGCCAGCGCACACCCCCAGTCATGTCCTATTAGGATGGCACTGTCGTAGCCCAGCACCCGAATCAATGCCATCACATCCTCAACCAACTTACTTTGCCGGTAAGCCTCGACGTCTTTAGGGGCATCGGTAAAACCATAACCACGCAAATCCGGTGCCACCGCGTAATAACCAGACTGAGCTAGCACCGGTAGCTGATACCGCCAAGAGGCCCAACACTCCGGAAAACCATGCAAGCACAACACCAGCGGCAAACCGGCCACACCGGCCTCCGCCACAAAGAAATCCAACCCATTTGCACTGACTTGTCGCTCTCGCGTAAAGGCCATACTCATATCCTAATTCAAGGCCGGGAAACAAACAGTCAAGCGGCTACTTACCCGACATCACTAAAATGCTATTGTTGGCATAACACATACTTGAATTTGACAGCAAGGAACACCGCTGACAAGCGTAGACCAAGCCTGTAGTAGGCGGTCTGACGGACACAGAGACACACAGGATTACTCGCATAGCCACATCAGGGACGAAACGTGAGCACGCCAAAGGGAACAGAACAATCCGCCCCCCGCCGTACCCGCCTTCTCGAGTGGCTGGCGCCCTATATCCCGGCGTATTTCCCGGTAGCCTGGAAGCTTGGGCTATCCATCTCTCTGTTGATTCTCTGCGGCATGACCATCCTCGGCACCCTGTTACTCAATAACCAACTCAGTCGCATGCGCGACCAAGCTGATAGCTTCGGCACCGCGATTGCCCAACAGCTGGCTAATACCGTCCGTGAACCCCTATTAGCTGACGATACCTTTTTCCTCAAAGTGCAACTCAACAACCTGACCCGAAGTGAAAGCGTGCGTGGCGCCGCCCTGTTTGGCCGCGACGGCAACCTGACCGATAAAGCGGGCATTCTGCCGCTGGCCGCCTCACCTCTGCACGAGCAGGTAAAACGCTGGGACCTGGAAGACGAACCCATCACAACATACTACGCCCCCATCAAGATCAGCGATGTGGTCGCCGGCCATACCGCCATTTCCCTCTCGGACCGCCCCATTATGGCCGCCCGCCAAGCGGTGCGGGACACCATGATCACCGCCACGCTCATCATGAGCGTGATCGCCATTGTCGTCGCCTTCCTGATTAGCCGCCGGCTGGCCCAACCCATTCATGACCTGCTGGCCGCCACCAGTGCCATGCGCAAGGGCGACCTGAACTATCGCATTCAGGACCGCCGCAACGATGAAATCGGCGGCCTGATTGAGGCTTACAACACCATGGCTCATGGCATGTTAGAAAAGGACCAAGTAGAGCGTGTGTTGCAACGCTTCGTCAGCCCATCCGTGGCCCGTAACATGATGGCCGATTTGGATCAGGTGCAACTAGGTGGTCGTGACGTTTCTGCAACCGTGATCTTTGCGGACATCGTCGGCTTTACCCGTCTATCCGAGAACTTGGCACCAGACGCAATCGCCGACATGCTCAATGTCTATTTCGATGCTATCACCACAGCTACCAGCTTTTACCGAGGGACCATTGACAAGTACATGGGCGATTGCGCCATGATCGTGTTCGGGGTGCCAGAAAAAGATGACGAGCACCTATTCCATGCGCTGTGTTGTGCTGTAATGATTCAGCGGCTAGTAAAACGCCTGAATGAATACCGCAATGCCCGAGGCGAGACCACCGTTACATTCCGCATCGGCATCAATTCCGGCGCTATGCTGGCTGGCAACTTGGGCTCGCGCGATCGCATGCAATACACCGTAGTCGGCGACGCAGTAAATCTGGCCTCCCGACTGTCAAATATGGCTGGAGGCAACGAGATCATTGCCGCAGCACCGCTACTGTCCAATCCCAACATTGCCTCACGGGTACGCGCCACGGAATGCGGAGCCATGCGCATTCGCGGCAAAGAGCAACCAGTGAGCACTCACCGCATTGATGGTGTTCACGCCTTGTCCGAAACCCTAATGGAACAGCGTATTGCCCAGTTTCTGGCAAAACTGAATACGGAGCATGAACGTGTACAAGGCGAGTAGCCTAACCCTAGCCACGGTACTGGCCGGCTGCACCACCTTCGCCAACCTCCACCCAGAAAACGATGTCAGTGCGGCGCTGGAGCAACACGACTACGCCAAAGCCGCGCAGATCATCGAACAGACAGATCCTAAACACCCGCAGTATGCCATCCTTCAAGAACAGTACGCTGGCGTTCGCCTGGCCAGCCAAGAGTATCGGCTCCACGTCGTTCAGCAGGCAGAAGAACTGGCCCGAAAACAACAATGGGACGCTGCCTTTACCCTGCTGGAAACCAACCGCGACAAGGTACTGGACTCTTCCGCCATTGATGAACTCCGCAATACTCTGGTCCCGATGGAAGCCCGTCAGCTTAATCCGTTGCTAGCCGAGCGACGCCAGGCCCAAGCGCAAGCCTTGTTGAGTAACAAGGATCTGGCACTTCATCTTGCCGACTTTCACGCTTTAGCGGCAAAGCAGGAGCGTCAGGCACTGGCCGAAGAGCGAGAATTACTGATCGCAGACCTTACCACTCTGGGCAACTATTTCGCGGATCAGGAGCAATGGGTTCAGGCCCGCAACCTGCTCCGCTACGCCCATCAGTTGGCACCAGAGGCCGAACCAGCACCCAAACTGGCTCAGGCGCAGCAAGTGCTCAACAATGAACAACGGCGAGCCCGCGCCAAGCGTAACCGGGCTCTGCAGGCTGAGGCCGAACAGTTAATGACCCGCTATCAGCGCAATGGCCAACTGCAATCATTACTGTCCGCACGGGCCTTCCTAAACCAACAGAAAAACAACCCTGCACTGGCTTCACACCGCAAACGCCTTGAACAATGGTGCCGACGGCGCTTTGCCGAAGAAATAAATACTGGCGAAGCCCTCTATGCCCACGGACAGTATCGCGAGGCCTACCGAATCTGGAAACAGATAGCTCCGCTGTACCCAGATAACGAAGAGCTGAACAAGAAACTCGAACGCAGTGAGCGGGTGTTGAACAACCTACGCGACCTGGAACAACCCTGACCGTTTCCAAATGCTGCATCCCTTTCCTAACAAGCTACTTTTAAGTCGAATTCATAGCATGCTGCATAAATCATAAGTCGTTTTTCAAGCGCAGAGTGGCGCATAAAAAAACGCGCCGAAGCGCGTTTTTATTAGCCACAGAAAACCTATGCAGCCCTACAGATCAGAATCTCCTTCTGCTTGGCGATCAACTCCGGGTACCGTTTTCGGCCGCTTATCTTCAATGTCTTTTTTGGTGGCCGGTACCGGTCTATTCTGCTGGTTGAAGTAGGCATCACGGAAATCCTGTGGCACCGGAGTCCGCCCCTCAAAGATATGATCCAAACTCTGCGGAATAGGGTTTTTCTCAACCTGCTCCAACTCTCCGTCATCATTAAGCCGGAATTGAAGGGCCGTCAGCCCCATGTATTTATCACGGCTCATTTCTACCAATCGATCATTATTGCCTAGAATCGTCGGCTTTAGGAAAACCATCAGATTACTCTTCACCCTGTCCTTGCTGGTTGAGCGAAATAAAAAGCCCAACACCGGAATATCGCCTAGAAACGGCACTTTTCGAACCGTCACCCGGATATCATCTTTGATCAGCCCACCCAGAGCGATGGTTTCTGCATCATCAGCCAATACGGTGCTTTGCAGCTTACGAGTGGTCGTCACGATATCAACGGCATCACCCGCCGAGTCCTTCACTGCAGAGCTTTCCTGCTCCAACTCCAAGCGAATGGTAGAGAGTCCGGCCACGTGAGGAGTAACTTTTAACGTCAGGCCCACGTCCTCACGTTGAATCGTGGTAAATGGGTTGGACACCCCCGAACCGGTATTGGTGCTCTGCCCGGTCACAAACGGGACATTCTCGCCAACGATGATGGACGCTTCTTCATTATCCAGGGTTAGAATGCTCGGAGTGGAAAGGAGATTCACATCTGATGAGGTGGATAGAGCTTGAATCAATGCCCCCCATTTCAAGTCACCGTCGGAATCGGTTTCCCCTAACCCAGCAGTAATCCCATCGCCTAGGCTCAGTCCAGACGGATCATCCGAGGCCAGCGCCTGGACGACAGAGTTGACGCTTAATCCATTACCACCGAAGTTAACGGCGCCAACGCCATCTTCATTGCTACCGCCTACATACTGGAAGCCCAGGTTTTTCCCTTGCTCCCCAGAAATTTCCACAATGGCAGCCTCAATCAGGATTTGTGCCCGGCGCACATCCAGCTTGCTGATTACCGATTGTATTTGTTTCATCATTGCGGGTTTGGCACGAACTACCAGCGCATTCAACGATTCATCCGCCTGAATCGACACCTCGTTGTTATTCAACGCAACGGAGGTCGTCTTGCCATCGCCCCCAGCCCTGTTCACCGAGGCACCATCAACAAAGTTCTTCAATAACTCGGCCATGCTCTTGGCATCACCATGGCTTAGGCGAATAACCTTCGCACCACTATTGTTCGTTTCCTCGGTGTCTAGGCTGCGAACCATCTGTAGCATTCGCTGGCGGGTAACACGGTCACCTTTAATGATCAGTCGATTGGTCCGCTCATCTGCCACGACGATAACACCACCTTCAGCGGATTTACCCCCGCGCCCACCGGTCTGTGGTGTCAGGCTTTCCAGCATTTTCACCATGTCACCGGCAAATGCATGTTTCAACTTCAGCACCTGAACATCTTCCGATTCCGCGCTATCAAGGCTGGAGATAATCGCCTCCATACGACGAATGTTATCCAGATGGTCGCTGATAATCAGTGCATTGGCGGACCCGACAGCAGCCAAATGGCCATATTGAGGGACCAATGGGCGCAGCACAGGAACCAATTCTTCCACCGGCGTGCTCTCAACCGCAATGACCCGGGTGACGAGCTCCTCACCGGAAGAGCTCCCCTTGTCGACTAACGGAAGATTACTTTGTTTAGCCGTGGTATTAGGCACAATCTTGGTAATGTCACCGACCGACACGGCCGCATAACCATGGACCTGCAATACGGACAAAAATAATTCATACACCTCATTAGAGGTCAGGGATTTAGTAGATACCACTGTGACATCCCGCGCACGAACCCGCGGATCCACCACAAAGTTCTTGCCGGTCATCTGGGCTACCTGGCTGATAAACGCCTGAATGTCCGCATTGCGAATATTTACCGTCCAGCTCTCACCGTCATCGCTGGCCTGTACTTGGTTCGTTGTCTGCGCGTGAAGCGAGGTCACCATGACAGCGGACAGCGCTAGCAGCAGCATTATTTTTGATAAAGACGTTCTGAAAAAAGGCGTCATAAAACCACTCATTAAGGCGGATAGTTCACGGTAAATTGTTGGTCACCCCGTTGCACCACAATGGATGCTTTCTGGGTGTCCTGATACGAACGCAGAGCCGCCACGTCGTTGCTTTCTGTTCCTAGCGGATGCCCGTTAACCGAGAGAATTACGTCATCGCTTCGTAGACCAACCTGCGCAAGCAATTGTTTTGGTGCACCTTTACCCAACCGATAACCAGCACTGCCACTCTTATCAATAGGGTCCAGCCCCAGCTGGCCAATAATCGTTTTGCGCTGGCGCGCCAAATCCGCGGGGCTGCCTTGTGCTACAGTGCGGTTACGACTCGGCGGCGGTGTAGGCTTTTGCTTGACTTGAGCGACTCCTCCCAACACAGAATCACTCCAGCGCAGTGTTTCCAGCCGACCTGCTCGACGCAAGATAACCCGATCTGGATACACTTCTTCTAACTTGGCATTACCGGGAATGCTATCCCCAATATGGTATAGCTCACCTTCTTTGCCCTTCTCAGCAATAATCGCCGTAGCCCGTTTGGTATCGGCATTCTGAAAAACACCTAACAGTTCCAGGCGCAACCGGGTATCAGGGGCATCTGTCGGCCGGTCTTTATCGATACTGGCTGCCGCCTCATACTGGCCAAACAACTGCCAGCCATCCACCTGGGACTGAGATAGAATCGGCGCGTCGCCAGACGACGATACATCCAAACGCGTCTTGCTATTGCTCTGCACTCGCTCACTGGGACCATACCACAGTAGCCATACGGTCTGCGCCAGCACATAGGCCATCGCGACCACCAGCAATACAGCAATCACCCACCGAAGCGGCGCCCCCCATTGCTGTTGTTTTACCCAACTCGCCAGTTGCGACATAACCGTCCCGCGACTTCCTTATCGTTATTACCGATGCAAGGCTACAAACCTGCCGAATTCTACTGTTTATTATTGCAGTATAGTGTTACTGACCACCGAACAAGACAAGAGGTTGCGACATCTGGAATACCACATCGTCCGGGTCGCCGCCCTGACTCACGCCCAATAGCATAGGCCAAGCTCGCCGAACCTCTAGCTCAAAACGCCCATTAGCTAACCTAGCATCCAATAGCGAATTATTATCCGGGTCCTCCACCTGCAGTGTGGGTTGTTCATTATTCATGCTTAAACGACCCTGCAATACCGGCACCAACGCCGAGCCATTACGCCCCCAACTCACGGTGCCGCCACTGTATTGGAGCGTGCCTTGCAACTGCTTGATCCTACTATCGCCAAAGGAAAGCTGCATCAACGTCGCGTCCACGCGCCCACTCGCACTACCCTGGGGAATGTGCTCTGTCACCAGTGCCATAGGCAAGGAAAGCCGCGCATGCTGCAGTTGCCAATCCCCCCAGTCCGCGCCCAACCAAGTCGACAGGCGCGCTGCATCATCGGTGGTACGCATTTTCAATGTCAACCCTGGCACTAATCCGTGCCAGTCTAGCGACCATTGCACAGTGCCCTGGCGGCGTTGCCATTGCCAATTGGCTTGCCCGTTCCACCAAACCCCCTGGGGGTTGGTCAGAACCAACGGTGCACCACCCGGCCGCAGCGCCGGAACACGCTCTACCAACACAGCCGCAGGCATTAGTAGCAGTAAAAACAGCAGCAGACTAACGCCAAAAAGCAGCGCTAGTGTTATTTTTCGAGGCATAACGGGGCCGGTTTCCTGTCCGTCATTCAGAACGGAATATCGTCGTCAAAGTCATCCGCTGGGCCGCTGAAACCACCGCCCTGATTGGTGTTTTGGTTCTGTGCTGGCTGGCCACTACCGGCTCCAGGCTGACCATCATTACCGTAGCCACCCTGATTGCCTTGAGGGGCAGCGGACTGGGAATAACCACCCTGACCACCACCATCACCACGGCCATCTAACATCTGCATCTCGTTGGCCACAATCTCGGTAGTATAACGGTCTTGACCATCCTGCCCTTGCCATTTGCGGGTACGGATAGAGCCTTCAATGTAAACTTTGGAGCCCTTTTTCAGATACTCACCGGCAATCTCGCCTAGTTTGTTGAAGAGCACCACCCGATGCCACTCAGTGCGTTCCTGCATTTGGCCGCTCTGGCGGTCTTTCCAGCTCTCGCTGGTGGCCAAGCGCACATTCGTGACCGCGCCACCGCTGGGCATAAAGCGGGTTTCCGGATCCGCACCCAGATTACCGATCAAAATTACCTTATTAACGCCGCGCGCCATGTTTCTCTCCGTGACTTCTTATGGTCTAGCTACTGTCTGAAATCCTACCATCATTGATGGACGACAAATTCGTGAAGCCGTCCATTGTGTCAGCTTTGCCCGGTCCCCGCGACACCCTGTAACTGCTGCTCGTCCAACAGACTGGAGTCCACTTTCAGCAAGGCCAGTGCTTGCTCTTCCACGACCACTGTTTCCACCACCCCGGGGACAGATCTCAGTCGCTCAGCCAAAGCAGCCCAATCATTCCCAGGGGCCAATGACAGCACCCGATTATCCAGCCGGGGCAACTCTTTCATTCCTACCAGCACCAGCAACCAGATCAGAGCCAACACACCACAGCTGTAAAAGACCGCTTCTGCCCCAACCCATTGATAAAGGGCTCCGCCCATCTGTCCGCCGACAAAGACGCCCAGGAACTGACTGGTTGAGTACACCCCCATAGCCGTTCCCCTCGTACCCGCCGGCGCCGCGCGCCCGACTAAAGAGGGCAGCAAGGCCTCTAGTAGATTAAAAGCGGTAAAGAAAACCAATAATGCCAAAACGAAATGCCACAATTGCGCCCCAGCTAACGCCAACACCAGCTGAGAGAGCGCCAGCAACACCACCGCCAATCGCTTCATGGGAACCGCCCCTCGGCGCTCCGCGCGGATAATCAATGGCACCATGGCCACAAACCCAGCCACCAGAACCGCCAGATACAGCAGGCTGTGACTTTGCAATGTCAGCCCCAATCGATCGCTGAGCAACGCCGGCACCACCACAAAAGATGCGGTCATAATCAAGTGCAGGCTAAAAATACCCACATCAAAACGCAGCAAGGTCTTGCTACCCAACACCCGACGGAACCGTTCTGACACAGGCAGCGCCTCACCCTGCAAGGCTTTTGGCGCCGGCACCACAAACGCCACCAGCAAAGCGAAACCACCCAACACTGACGTCATCCAGAATAGGCCAGACAAACCTAGCCACCCAGCCAGCAAGGGCCCCAAAATCAGTGCAAGAACAAAAGAGCCGCCCACCGACATACCAATCAAAGCCATAGCTCGGGTGCGATGCTTTTCAGTCACAACATCCCCGATCAGTGCCATAATGACACTGGCAATCGCCCCTGCGCCTTGCAAAGCACGCCCGGCAATGACCCCGTAAATGT
Source organism: Alcanivorax sp. NBRC 101098 (assembly GCF_001010505.1). GTDB lineage: Bacteria > Pseudomonadota > Gammaproteobacteria > Pseudomonadales > Alcanivoracaceae > Alcanivorax > Alcanivorax borkumensis. Next base: position 469,618 of record NZ_AP014613.1, on the reverse strand, counting down.
GGTCACTCATCGCGGCTACCGCGCCGCCAGCAATAAACAGCAATAGGCCGATAAGCAATAGCGGCCGGCGCCCAAAGCGATCCGACAACATACCAAAAGGGATCTGTAGCAATGCCTGCATCAAGCCGTAGGCACCAATAGCAGTACCAATTAATAGCGGTGAAGCCCCTTCAAGAGCTTGCCCGTAAACGGCAAAAATAGGCAGAATCATGAACAGACCGAACATCCGCAACGCAAAAATCGTTGCCAGATAGCCAGTGGCCTTCAGTTCTGTCCGTTGCAGAGCATGAGAAGATGATGCCGTCATGAACCGTTATCGCTCCTAACCCGGAGAGGTCCGGACGCCGCAACGAATGGCTACCGCAGACCTGACCGATACAAAAGGGCACGCAGTGTAGCAGATTCCGGCTCCATCAGAACCCGAGCGACGCCCTCACTGCAGGCAACTTTTAATCGTGAAAACCGCAAAACTCCAATGCTTCAAATTGAACCCCCGTCAAAGCGGTGATAAATTGACAGGCTGATCAGTTTTTTTTCTTAGGTTTTAAGCCTAAGCAATCACGGACGAGAGCAATGAATAGCCAAGAACATATCCAACAAGTTTACGTAGTAGGCAGCCAACAACTGCAAAACGCCCTGCTTACCGAATTCCTCGTCAAGAAAGACATGGCAGCCAAAAGTATTCCCACTGCCCTGGATATTACCATTGATGCCCTGCGCGAAAACGGTCAGAACCTATTCCTGGTGGACTACCACTCCGTAGACGTTAACGAAGTCATCGCCCACCTACTAGAAGCAGACCAAGAAGTGGAGAGCGATGTCTTGATCGCGGTTTTCAACGTTGACAGCGATGAGTCACTCTCCAAGCTCGCCGGGCTTCCCATGGTCAACGGCGGCTTCCAGCACGACTGTCCCCAGGCCCTTCTAAGCAAAGGCCTCAAGGCAATTCTCGATGGTGAACTATGGTTCCCTCGCGCCGTGCTGCAAACCTACCTAATGAAAAGCCGCACTTTCAACAAGACGTTTTCACGCAGCGAGGTCAGCCTAACCGACCGGGAAGTTGAGGTGCTGAAGGTGATGGCCACAGGCGCAAAGAACTCCGACATCGCCTGCAGCCTGAACCTGAGCCCACACACCATCAAGACCCACATCTACAATATTTTCAAGAAAATCAACGCCTCCAACAGACTACAAGCGGTGAACTGGGCCCAGGAAAACCTATAGTCACCCAAGTCTCACCATGCATGATGCCAGACACCAGCTTTTCACGTTCTGCGGCTGGCATCATGCGCCCGGCGTCCCTTATACTGCCCTGTTCATTTTGACAGTAGTCTGAAACGGGCGTTTTACTCTATGGATACCATCGTAGTACGCGGTGCACGCACCCATAATCTGAAGAACGTGGACCTGGATATTCCCCGGGACAAACTGGTGGTTATTACCGGTCTGTCAGGCTCCGGCAAATCTTCCCTCGCCTTCGACACCCTTTACGCAGAAGGGCAGCGCCGATATGTGGAGTCACTTTCCACCTACGCCCGCCAGTTTCTATCAATGATGGAAAAGCCCGATGTGGATCACATCGAGGGGCTGAGTCCAGCGATTTCCATTGAACAAAAGTCTACTAGTCATAACCCTCGCTCCACTGTGGGCACCATTACCGAAATCTACGACTACCTGCGTCTACTCTTCGCCCGAGTTGGAGAGCCCCGCTGCCCCGAACATGGCGCCCCGCTAGCCGCGCAGACCATCAGCCAGATGGTAGACCAAGTACTGGCCATGGAAGAAGGCAGCAAACTCATGCTGCTGGCTCCAGTGATCCGCGAAAAGAAGGGTGAACACGCCCATCTATTCGAAGAGCTACGCGCCCAAGGCTTTATCAGGGCTCGCATTGATGGCCGCATCTACGACATGGATGATACGCCGGACCTAGACAAAAACAAAAAGCACACTATCGAAGTGGTGGTGGATCGCTTCAAAGTCCGCAGCGACCTACAGAACCGGCTGGCAGAGTCATTCGAGACGGCGCTAAATCTGGCCGACAATATCGCCGTAATAGCCCCCATGGAAGGGGAAGGGGAAGAGACCACATTCTCTGCCAAATTCGCCTGCCCTACCTGTGGTTACTCGATCCCCGAACTAGAACCGCGCCTGTTTTCCTTCAATAACCCAGCTGGTGCCTGCCCCAGTTGCGATGGCCTGGGCATAAAACAGTTCTTCGATGAAGGCAAAGTGATCAACTCCGATGAACTTTCTCTTTCCGAAGGCGCCATCCGCGGCTGGGACCGCCGCAACGTTTATTACTTCCAGATGCTCAACTCGCTGTCCCAGAGCATTGGTTTCGACATGGATACGGCGTTTAAAGATCTCCCCAAAGAGATCCGCAGCAAGGTGCTGCATGGTACTGGTAAGGAAAGTATCGAATTCCGCTACCTAAACGACCGTGGTGACATCATCAAACGCAACCATCCATTCGAAGGGATCATCCCGAACATGGAGCGCCGCTACCGGGAAACCGAATCTGATGCAGTTAGAGAAGATTTGCTCGGCTACATGTCCACCTCTAGTTGCCCAAGCTGCAACGGCTCACGCCTTCGTGAAGCTGCCCGTCATGTTTTCATTGAGCAAACCACTCTCCCCGAAGTGGTTCGACTTCCCGTTGGTAAAGCCCATGCCTATTTTAGCAACCTGAAATTGCCCGGCAGCCGTGGCGAAATCGCCGGCAAAATCCTCAAGGAAATTAGTGACCGGCTGCAATTTCTGGTCAATGTAGGACTGGAATACCTAACCCTTGAACGCAGCGCAGAGACCCTGTCCGGCGGCGAAGCTCAACGTATTCGCCTCGCAAGCCAAATAGGCGCGGGTCTAGTGGGTGTCATGTATGTACTGGACGAACCCTCAATCGGTTTGCACCAGCGCGACAACGAGCGCCTGCTCAATACTCTGACTCGACTTCGCGACTTGGGTAATAGCGTACTGGTTGTAGAGCACGATGAAGACGCCATCCGACTGGCCGACCACGTTATTGATATTGGCCCAGGAGCGGGCGTTCACGGTGGCAAGGTCATCGCCCAAGGCAGCGCCCAAGATGTAGCCGACAACCCAGATTCATTAACTGGCGATTACCTATCCGGCCGCAAAAAAATAGCGGTCCCCACTCAACACCGTCCACACAATGATGACCGATGGTTAACCTTGCTCGGAGCCACAGGGAACAACCTCAAAGGCCAGCCATTGAACATTCCCGTAGGCTTACTGACCTGTATCACCGGCGTATCGGGCTCCGGAAAGTCCACGTTGATCAACGGCACGCTCTACCCCCTGGCCGCGACCAAACTCAATAAGGCTACAACTCTGACGCCATCCCCTCACGAATCCATTGAAGGGCTTGAGCATTTCGACAAGGTGGTGGATATCGATCAAAGTCCCATCGGTCGCACCCCGCGCTCCAACCCGGCCACCTACACCGGTATTTTCACCCCGGTGCGGGAATTGTTCGCGGGCACCCAGGAAGCACGCGCCCGCGGCTACAAGCCAGGGCGCTTCAGCTTCAATGTTAAAGGGGGACGCTGTGAAGCCTGTCAGGGCGACGGGGTTATCAAAGTCGAGATGCACTTCCTCCCAGATATCTATGTTCCATGCGAAGTCTGCAATGGCCAGCGCTATAATCGGGAAACGTTGGAGATCACCTACAAGGGTAAGAACATTTTCGAGGTGCTGGATCTGACCATTGAAGATGCTCGCGAATTTTTCGATGCCGTACCTTCGCTGGCACGCAAACTCCAGACCCTCATAGATGTGGGCCTCAGCTATGTAAAACTCGGCCAGGCAGCAACCACACTATCCGGTGGCGAAGCCCAGCGGGTCAAACTGGCCAAGGAATTGTCACGCAGGGATACCGGCAACACCCTGTACATCCTCGATGAGCCTACCACCGGCCTGCACTTCCATGACATCCAGCTCCTGCTGGACGTGCTCAATCGCCTGGCCGACCACGGCAACTCCGTGGTGGTGATCGAACACAACCTGGATGTAATCAAGACCGCTGACTGGATCGTGGATCTGGGGCCCGAGGGCGGTGACGGTGGCGGTGAGATCATCGCCGAAGGCACTCCAGAAGAGGTCGCCAAGGTTAAAGGCAGCCATACTGGGCGCTTTCTCAAACCCATGCTGAAATAATGCAGCGGGTCTGGTACCGGCATAGCAGACGACGGGGCGGCAAGGACGCCAAGCCCCTATCCGCCTCTTTCTTAAAGGGCACCGCGAGAGTTACGCCGTGACGAATAGCACATTCCCACGCCCTGTCACGCAGCCGCAGCCTGCCCCTCACCAGCCCGTCATATTTCGCCTGCAGACTCCCCCCAATCACCATCATTGAGGCGAGTCATGAAACGGATTAACGCATTGAAAGGCTGCATCGCAGCACTGGCCATGGGCGCTGCCGCTACAGCCTGTGCCGCTCAGACACCGGATCACAACACCCCACCAGGTGACGCCAATCGCACAGCCCCTCAGCACGCCACGGCTCATAGCAGTAGCGTATCGCTCGGCCCTCGCCCCTATTACTTGGTCTCTGATATGGATGCCGGGCCAGTCAAAGAGGCCCTACAGGCCTGCGCCGCGGAGCACCGCCCGCAGCGACGGACCGACTTTTCCATCGGCCACCGCGGTGCGCCGCTGCAATTCCCGGAGCACACCGAAGAATCCTACCGTGCAGCAGCACGTATGGGCGCAGGCATTGTGGAATGTGACGTTACCTTTACCAAAGACCGGGAGCTGGTTTGCCGTCACTCACAGTGCGACCTCCATACCACTACCAACATCCTGGAAACCGAGCTGGCCAACCAGTGCAGCGAACCGTTCAGCCCGTTTGATGGCACACACGCCGCCAGTGCGAAATGCTGTACCAGTGACATCACTCTGGCCCAGTTCAAAACCCTGAAAGGGAAGATGGATGGCGCCAACCCTCAAGCCACCACCGTAGACGAGTACCTGAATGGCACCCCCGACTGGCGCACCGAGCTCTACCGCCAACGCGGCACCCTGCTCAGCCACCAGGAAAGCATCGCCCTGTTCCGCCAGCTGGGAGTCAAAATGACCCCGGAACTGAAGGCCCCTCAAGTACCCATGCCCTATCAGGGTGATTACAGCCAGCAGGACTATGCACGGCAAATGATCCGTGACTACCAAGAGGCAGGCGTAAGCCCCCACCGCGTCTATCCACAATCATTCAACCTAGAGGATGTACGCTATTGGTTATCGGCCACACCAGCCTTTGGCCGCCAGGCGGTTTACCTAGACGGCCGCGACAGCAACGGACTCGACCCGCAAAACCCCGGCACCTGGCAACCCGACATGGCAACGCTGAAAGGCTACGGGGTCAACATCATCGCCCCGCCGTTATGGATGCTGGTTACCACAGATGCCCAGAACCGCATCATCCCAAGCGTCTATGCCCGCTCCGCACAACAGGCCGGCGTAAATATGATTGCCTGGTCCCTGGAACGCTCCGGACTATTGGCCAACGGTGGCGGCTGGTACTACCAAAGCATCCCTTCAGCCACCAATAACGACGGCGATGTCCTGACGCTACTGGATGTACTGGCCCGCCAAGTCGGCGTCATCGGTGTCTTTTCCGACTGGCCCGCCACCACCACCTTTTATGCCAACTGCCTGCGACAACACAACACCCCATCCCGCGCACGACAATAGCGCAGCCACACCGCTATTTACCCCGCCCGCCCTGTGGCTGTGCATTATCGCCACCAGGCGGGCTGAATTGATGGCACGTTTTCTGCTTTGTACCAAGCTATATACAGGCCGAGGAGTACGAGCATGGAATCCACCCTAGACCACCGTTGGCTGATGCAGTACAACATCGTTAATCTGGTCAACCAGTGCCGCCGCTTAATTCGCGCTGAATTTGATGAAAATCTTTCACTCACCGATCCGGAACTACGAATCAAACTGGCCCATTTTGCAGGCTACACCCGCTCACAAGGGCTTCAGCGTTTGTACGGTGAGGTTCGGCTCGCATTACTCAACCTGGAAGGTGCTGACCCACGGCCCCAGCGGTCAGCTCACCCTTCAGCCCGCCTCTATCGCGGGCAAAAAGTGATCAGCCCAAGGTCAGGTAACTCAGCCGCGAAGACACACCCGCGTCCTGAACAAAAAGCAATAATGTATCGAGGTAGAACCACCGCACAAAACTAACAGGGTGATTTACGGGGAAAGCCCAAAGGTGCTCAAATCCAGCGGCAGGCTGTCACCCAACCACATAACCAGTTCTGTATGATCCCGCAGGTCATCGCCGCTAAGGCCATGCACAAACACCGTGAGCCCATTTCGGCTGGCCATCAACCAGGGAATCACCTCTCCAACAAGACGCCGGGGGAGAGTCAACTGGCAGCTCCAGCATGGATGTGGGCCCACCGGTTTTCGGTGCATATGCCCCATGGGAATCGAAAAACGCTGGTGGGCCGCCTGGCAGAGCGCCGCAGCCTGGGAAAAGGTGTGCTCGTCGAAATAGACGTGAGCATGGAAGCCGTTGATCGCCATATGCTATGCCCGTTGATTACATCACCAGCATAGCCCATGGATTCGCACATGCAACAGGCATAAAAAAACCGGGCATCGCCCGGTTTTTTTAGAACAATTAACGCTTACTCTTCGTCAGCGTCAACCAGTTCAGGACGGTCAACAAGCTCAACATAGGCCATCGGTGCGTTATCGCCCGCACGGAAACCCATCTTAAGAATGCGGATGTAGCCACCCGGACGCTCTTGGTAACGAGGCCCCAGTTCGTTGAAAAGCTTACCAACCATTTCCTTAGAACGGGTACGGTCGAAAGCTAAACGACGGTTTGCAACTGAGTCTTCCTTGGCCAAAGTGATCAGCGGCTCAGCCACACGACGGAGCTCTTTAGCCTTCGGCAAAGTGGTCTTGATCGCTTCGTGCTCCAGCAGAGACACAGCCATGTTACGGAACATCGCCTGACGATGAGAGCTGTTCCGGTTCAGTTTTCTGCCGCTTTTGCGATGACGCATGATTCTGTTCCTATGTTCAGGGGCGCTTCACAGCGTCCACAACAACTAATTAGCGCAACTTGGCGTTCAACCGGTCATCGTCGCGAAGGCTGACCGGTGGCCAGTTCTCCAGACGCATACCCAGTGAAAGCCCTTTAGAGGCCAGCACATCTTTAATCTCGGTCAGCGACTTCTTACCCAAGTTCGGGGTTTTCAGCAGCTCGACCTCGGTACGCTGTACCAGATCACCGATGTAGTAGATGTTTTCCGCTTTCAAACAGTTAGCGGAGCGAACCGTTAGCTCAAGATCATCAACCGGGCGTAGCAAGATAGGATCGATCTCCTCACGTTCTTGCTTCGGCTCAGGCTTGGCATCCTGTTCCAAATCTACAAACACCGCAATTTGCTGCTGCAGAATTGTTGCTGCACGACGAATCGCTTCTTCTGGCTCAATGGTTCCGTCTGTTTCCAGATCAATGACCAGCTTGTCCAAATCAGTACGCTGCTCAACGCGTGCCGCTTCGACCACATACGCGACACGACGAACTGGGCTGTAACTGGCATCCAGCTGCAGACGGCCAATTCCGCGGGTTTCGTCATCTTCAGACTGACGGGAATCCGCTGCGACATAACCGCGTCCTTTCTGTACTTTCAGCTTCACACGCAGTTCGGTGTCGCCAGTAATCGTACAGATCAGGTGATCCGGGTTAACAATCTCAACGCTGTGATCACGCTGGATATCATTCGCGGTAACGACACCAGGACCTTTCTTGACCAGCTCAAGGGTCGTTTCTTCGCTATCTTCCATTTTTAAGGCAACGCCTTTGAGGTTAAGAAGAATATTGATCACATCTTCTTGCACCCCTTCAATGGAAGAGTATTCATGCTGCACACCGTCGATTTCCACCTCGGTGATCGCACAGCCAGGCATGCTGGAGATCAAGATGCGGCGCAGCGCAGTCCCCAGGGTGTGCCCAAAACCACGCTCCAGCGGTTCCAGAACCACTTTAGCGTGAGTCTGGTTGATCGCGTTGACCGCGATCGAGCGGGGCGTGAGAAAGTCGTTCACGGCGGTCATAGAGATCCCTCAGGCAGTCCTTACTTGGAGTACAGCTCGACGATCAGATTTTCGTTGATCTCGGCAGGCAGGTCGATACGCTCAGGCTTAGCCTTGTAGGTACCTTCCAGCTTCTTATCATCAACTTCAATCCACGGCATAAAGCCACGCTGCTGAGCGAGCTCCATGGCGTTTTTCACGCGCAGCTGGTTCTTGGACTTCTCACGAACGTTGATCTGATCGCCAGGCTTAACCTGGTAAGAAGCAACATTCACGGACTGACCGTTAACCAGAATGGCACGATGGCTAACCAGTTGACGCGCTTCGGAACGAGTAGAGCCAAAGCCCATACGGTAAACCACGTTATCCAGACGCCCTTCCAAAAGCTGCAGCAGAACTTCGCCTGTAGCACCTTTGGAGGCAGCGGCTTTTTTATAGTAGCTACGGAACTGTTTTTCTAACACACCATAGGTACGACGAACTTTTTGCTTCTCGCGCAGCTGCACGCCGTAGTCAGACAACCGTGCTGGGCGGCGGCCGCTCGCACCAGCAGCCTGACCAGGAGCCTGGTCAGCTTTACACTTGGATTCCAGAGGGCGAATACCACTCTTCAGGAACAAATCAGTGCCTTCTCGACGGGAAAGCTTGCACTTGGGACCGATGTATCTTGCCATCTTGCTCTAACTCCCGTTACACGCGACGCTTTTTAGGCGGACGGCAACCGTTATGGGGAATCGGCGTTACGTCCTCAATATGGGTGATCTTGTAACCGCAGCCATTCAGGGCACGAATAGAAGATTCACGACCCGGACCTGGGCCTTTCACCCGCACTTCAAGATTTTTCAGACCGTAGTCCTTCGCTGCGTTACCCGCGTTCTCAGCCGCCACCTGGGCAGCAAACGGGGTACTTTTACGGGAACCACGGAAACCAGCACCACCAGAAGTCGCCCAAGACAACGCATTGCCCTGACGATCAGTGATTGTGATGATGGTGTTATTGAAGGAAGCGTGCACGTGGGCGATACCGTCTGCAACGGTACGCGTTACCTTCTTACGACGTGCGCCACTATCTTTCTTTGACTTAGCCATAATGCCTATCCAAATCCAGCCGCTGTCTAATTCAGCTTATTTGCGAATCGGTTTACGCGGACCTTTACGGGTACGCGCATTGGTCTTGGTACGCTGACCGCGAAGCGGCAAGCCGCGACGATGGCGAATACCACGGTAACAACCGAGGTCCATCAGACGCTTGATGTTCATGTTGATTTCCCGGCGCAGGTCACCTTCGGTAGAGAACTTGGCAACCTCGCCACGAATGGCGTCAAGTTGCTCACCGGTCAGCTCGCGAACTTTCGCGGTCTGCTCAATACCGGTCGTTGCACAGATAGATTCTGCACGGGTACGACCGATCCCGAAGATGTAGGTGAGAGAAATCACCGTGTGCTTATTTTCCGGGATGTTAACGCCTGCAATACGGGCCATCCGAATATCTCCGATTCACAAAACGGGTGGCGCCAGGCTCATAGGCGCCGAAAGGCGGCAGAGTCTAGCGCTACGCCGACTGAATTTCAACCAAACACTTAAAAGAAGACTAAAACCTTAACCTTGGCGCTGCTTGTGCCGGGGTTCGGCACTGCAGATTACCATGACACGCCCCTTACGACGGATCACTTTGCAGTTACGGCAGATCTTCTTTACAGAAGCCTGAACTTTCATCGCACTCGCCTCGTTCGTTAACGCACCAGACCGGTGCCACCATACCCTTTCAGGTTGGATTTCTTCATCAACTTCTCGTACTGGGTGGACGTCAGGTGCGAATTAACCTGTGACCAGAAGTCCATTACCACAACCACGACGATCAGCAAAGAGGTACCACCCAAGTAGAAGGGCACATTGGCAACAGCTTGCAGACCCAGCGGCAGTAAGCACACCAGCGTCATGTATACCGCACCGATCAGAGTCAAACGGCCCATCACTGTGTCGATATAGCGAGCGGACTGCTCGCCCGGGCGAATGCCCGGAATATAAGCGCCGGATTTCTTCAGGTTGTCAGCGACATCCTTCGGATTAAACACCAGCGCTGTATAAAAGTAGCAAAAGAATACAATTGCCAAGGTAAACAGCAAAATATACAGCGGCGTACCCGGCAGCAGAGCTTCACTCACATTGCGCAATGCCTGACCCCACCAAGAATCCGGATTGGAGTCACTGAACCACTGGGTCAATGACGCCGGAAACAATAGTATTGAGCTGGCAAAAATCGCAGGAATAACGCCTGCCATGTTCACTTTCAGCGGCAGATGACTCTGCTGCGCCGCATACACTCGACGGCCTTGTTGGCGACGTGCGTAATTTACGGTAATACGACGCTGTCCACGTTCCACATAGACCACACCGAAAATCACGGCCATGGCAACCAGGAACACAAACAACATCATGATCAGGCTCAGATCTCCGGTTCGCGCAGACTCAAAGGTCTGTGCTACCGCACCAGGCAGGCCTGACACAATAGAGGCGAAAATCAGCATGGAAATACCGTTGCCGATACCGCGCTCTGTAATTTGTTCACCCAGCCACATCAGGAAAACGGTACCAGTAACCAATGTGCTGACAGCAACAAAATAGAAGCTGGCAAGCTGCATAGTGCTGGCCGTCTCCGGCAGCAGTGTAATGCCTTGGCTATTGAGACCGGCAACCATGCCAAAAGACTGGATCGCCCCCAAAACCACCGTTAGGTAACGTGTGTATTGGGTTATTTTACGCCGCCCCTGTTCACCTTCTTTGCGAAGCTGTTCTAGGGTTGGTACCACAGCAGTCATCAGCTGAATAACAATGCTAGCCGTGATATAGGGCATAATGCCCAACGCAAAAATACTCATGCGCTCCAGTGAGCCACCAGAGAACATGTTAAACAGGCCAAGAATGGTGTCCCGGTTGTTGTTGAACATCTGTTGCAACGCTTCCGGGTTCATGCCCGGGACCGGGATATGCGCCCCGACCCTGAACACCACCAAGGCGCCCAACAGAAAACCGATACGCCGCCAGAGTTCACGCATTGCGTTACCGTCTGCTTTGGGCGCACCACCATTTAGTGTTTGAGCGCGATTCTTCGCCATAAAGCGCAGCCTTACTCTTCGACTTTACCGCCAGCTTTTTCAACCGCTTCACGGGCGCCTTTAGTAAGGGCAACACCACGAACGGTCACTGCGCGATCGATTTCACCTTGCAGAACAATCTTAGCGCGCTTCATGTCACGACGAACAATGTTGGCTGCTTTCAAAGAAGCCAGATCGATCACGTCACCTTCCACTTTCGCTAGTTCAGCTAGACGGACCTCAGCGGTACCCATTGCCAATTTGGACGTGAAACCGAACTTCGGCACACGACGCTGCAGCGGCATTTGACCACCTTCGAAACCGGGCTTTACAGAACCACCGGAGCGAGACTTCTGACCTTTATGACCACGGCCACCAGTCTTACCCAAGCCGGAACCGATACCGCGACCTACGCGCTTACCTTCCGGACGGGAACCTTCAGCGGGATGCAAATCATTAAGACGCATCACTTATTCTCCCTCTACCTGCACCAGGTACGACACCTTGTTAATCATGCCGCGCACTGACGGGGTATCTTCAACTTCAACGGTGTGGCCAATGCGGCGCAGACCGAGACCACGCACACAAGCCCTATGCTTTTCAAGCCGGCCGTTGGTGCTCTTAACCAGCTTTACCTTGATCTTTTCAGCCATCGTATCGATTCCGCTTATCTGCGCTTAGTTCAGAATCTCATCAACAGACTTGCCACGCTTGGCAGCCACAGATTCCGGAGAAGCCATGGATTTCAGACCATTGAAGGTAGCCCGAACCACGTTTACCGGGTTTGTGGAGCCGTAGCATTTGGCCAGTACGTTCTGAACGCCTGCGACTTCCAGTACGGCGCGCATAGCACCGCCGGCAATCACACCGGTACCTTCATCGGCCGGCTGCATGTACACCTTAGAGGCACCATGACGGGCCTTCATTGGGTGCTGGATGGTGGTGCCATTCAGCTCCACCTGAATCATGTTGCGGCGGGCAGCTTCTAAGGCTTTCTGGATAGCAGCAGGCACTTCACGCGCCTTACCACGACCAAAGCCAACTTTACCCTTGCCGTCACCCACTACAGTCAACGCGGTAAAACCAAAAATCCGGCCGCCTTTTACTACTTTAGCAACCCGGTTTACCTGAACCAGTTTTTCCTGCAGACCTTCGTTGGGATCAACCTTCGCCATAACCAAGCACCCTTAGAATTCAAGCCCGTTTTCACGCGCGGCATCAGCCAGCGCCTTTACGCGACCGTGATATTTAAAACCAGAACGGTCAAAGGCTACGCGCTCAATGCCCGCTTCTTTAGCACGCTGAGCGATGATCTGACCAACTTTGGTCGCTGCATCAGCGTTGCCGGTAGCGTCAGCACGCAAATCTTTCTCCACTGTGCTGGCAGAAGCCAACACCTGGTCGCCTGCCGCAGAGATTACCTGCGCATAAATATGACGCGGGGTACGATGTACGCAAAGGCGAACTTCACCCAACTCGCGAATCTTCAGACGAGTGCGTTTGGCCCTGCGTAGACGTGCAACTTTTTTGTCTTTCATGGCATCAATCTCGACGATTATTTCTTCTTGGCTTCCTTACGGCGCACTTGCTCATCAGCATAGCGCACCCCTTTGCCCTTGTAAGGCTCAGGCGGACGGAAGGCCCGAACATTGGCAGCAACTTGACCTACCAGTTGCTTATCAATGCCTTTAATGACAATTTCTGTCTGGCTCGGAGTTTCAACGGTAATCCCTTCTGGCAATTGGTAAGCCACCGGATGGGAGAAACCGAGGGTCAGGTTAAGAACCTTGCCCTGAGCCTGCGCGCGGTAACCAACACCCAAGAGTTGAAGCTTACGCTCAAACCCATCGGCAACGCCGGTTACCATGTTATTCAGCAGAGCACGCGTGGTTCCAGCTAACGCCCAGCCCTTCTGAGAGTCGTCGTGGGGTTTAACCGACACCACGCCATCTTCCAAGGACACTGCTACCAGCTCGTGAACTTCATGCTCCAGGCTGCCTTTGCCACCTTTTACAGCGACTTTTTGGCCATCGATTTTAACCTCGACGCCTTTAGGCAGATTTACCGGACTTTTTGCTACTCTAGACATTGCTGCACCTAACCTGTCTACGCCGCTTCTGTTAGGACACTTCGCAGATCAGCTCGCCACCAATATTGGCTTTGCGCGCTGCGCGGTCAGAAATAATGCCCTGATTAGTGGATACGATCATAACACCAAGGCCATCTTTAACCTTGGGGATCTCACCCGCGGACTTATAAACCCGCAGACCAGGACGGCTTACCCGTGCAATCTTCTCGATCACCGGACTGCCTTCGTAATATTTAAGCTCAACCGTCATTACCGGTTTTTTATCGCCAGTTACTTCGTAACCTGCGATGTAGCCCTCGTCCTTCAGTACTTTGGCAACAGCTTCCTTTGCTTTTGAAGCAGGAATCTCTACCTGTACTTTCTTGGCCATCTGGGCGTTACGGATACGTGTAAACATATCCGCCAGGGTATCTTGCATGCTCATGCCGCAATCGCTCCGCTACCTAAACTCTTGGCTTATTACCAGCTGGCTTTAACCAGACCTGGAACGTCACCGCGCATCGCTGCTTCACGCAGCTTGATCCGGCTAAGGCCGAATTTGCGGTAGTAACCGTGCGGACGACCGGTCAGACGACAGCGATTACGCTGACGAACCGGAGAAGAATCGCGCGGCAATTTTTGCAGCTGAAGCTGAGCATCCCACTTCGCTTCAGGTTCTGCATTGGGATCCTGGATGATCGCCTTAAGCGCTGAGCGCTTGGCGGCAAAACGCTGAACCAGCTTTGTGCGTTTTGCTTCCCGGTTTTTCATGGATTCTTTAGCCATGATAAATCCTCTTAGCCCTTCAGCGGGAAGTTGAAGGCGCGCAGCAGCGCCCGTGCTTCGTCATCAGTCTTGGCTGTAGTGGTAATCGTAATATCCATACCACGCAGCTTATCGACCTTGTCGAAATCGATTTCCGGGAACACGATCTGCTCACGCAGACCCATGGAGAAGTTGCCCCGGCCATCGAAGGATTTCGGATTCAAACCACGGAAGTCACGAATACGTGGAATGGCAACAGAAACCAGACGCTCAAGGAATTCATACATTCTCTGATTGCGCATGGTCACCTTGCAGCCAATCGGCCAACCTTCACGGATCTTGAAGCCTGCAACAGACTTCCGCGCGTTGGTTACCAGCGGCTTCTGACCAGAAATGGCCGTCATATCCGACAAAGCACCTTCCATCGCTTTACGATCCGCAGAAGCTTCACCAACACCCATATTAAGGGTGATCTTGGTGATCTTCGGCACTTCCATGATGTTACCGAGACCAAGCTCTTCTTTCAGCTTGGGCGCGATTTCGTCTTGATAAATCTTTTTCAGATCACTCATGGGTCACCTAACCTACAGCGCTTCGCCGTTGGACTTGAAGAAGCGAACTTTTTTGCCGTCTTCAAACCGGAAGCCCACACGATCCGCTTTCTGCGTCTTGGGATTCCAGATGGCAACGTTGGAAGCGTTTAGCGATGCTTCCTGTTCTACGATGCCGCCTTGAGTACCACGGTTAGGATTGGCTTTAACATGCTTCTTGACCATGTTAACGCCAGCAACGATGAGGCGACCATTGTCCAGAACTTGCTGAACAGAGCCACGCTTACCTTTGTCCTTTCCCGCAATTACGATGATTTCGTCATCACGCTTAATCTTGAGCATTACCTTCACCCGCCTTTACAGAACTTCAGGTGCCAGGGAAATGATCTTCATAAATTGCTCAGTACGCAGCTCGCGCGTTACTGGGCCGAAGATCCGAGTACCAACCGGTGCTTTGTTGTTGTTCAACAACACGGCGGCATTTTCATCAAAACGAATCAAAGATCCGTCAGGACGACGTACACCTTTACGGGTACGAACAACCACAGCGGTCATCACGTCGCCTTTCTTGACACGGCCGCGAGGAATCGCTTCCTTTACTGTGACCTTGATGATGTCACCAATGCCTGCATAGCGGCGGTGAGAACCACCCAGCACTTTGATGCACTGTACTCGACGGGCGCCACTGTTATCAGCAACCTCGAGCATGCTTTCGGTCTGAATCATCGCTTAATCTCTCCAACTCTGCCCTTACAGGCAGCCACAGCAACGGTCCGTTTAGGCCTTAGACTGTTCAACTACGTTAACCAGCATCCAAGCTTTACGCTTAGACAGCGGCCGGCACTCCTCGATGGTGACCAGGTCACCTTCACGACATTGATTTTCTTCATCATGCGCCATCAGTTTAGTGGAACGCTTGATGATCTTGCCGTAAATCGGGTGCTGAACCCGGCGCTCTACCAACACAGTGATAGTTTTGTCACCTTTATTAGAGATGACTTTGCCGGTAGCGGTCCGGCGCATTGTGTTCGCCTCTGCCATGACTAGTTACCCTGTTTCTCTCTCAGAATGGTCTTTACGCGCGCAATATTGCGGCGAACCGTCCCAAGCTCATGGGTTTTAGAAATCTGACCGGACGCGCTCTTCATACGCAGCTTGAATTGTTCCTCAAGCAGCTCGATTTGCGTCTGCTGCAGCTCCTCGACACTCTTTTCTTTCAGCTCGCTCGCTTTCATGGCTTACATCACCGTCCGAGTAACGACACGGGTGCTTACCGGCAGCTTGGCCGCGGCCAGACGGAACGCTTCACGCGCAACGTCTTCTGACACACCTTCCATTTCGTAAAGCATTTTCCCGGGTTGAATTTGAGCAACCCAGTACTCTACAGAACCTTTACCTTTACCCATCCGCACTTCAAGAGGCTTATTGGTAATCGGCTTGTCCGGAAATACCCGGATCCAAATTTTACCGCCCCGCTTGATATGGCGGGTCATTGCACGTCGGGCTGCTTCGATCTGGCGCGCAGTAATACGGCCACGACCAGTCGCCTGCAGGCCAATGGTGCCGAAAGACACCTTGCTGCCCCGCTGTGCCAGGCCACGGTTACGGCCCTTCATCACTTTCCGGAATTTGGTACGCTTCGGCTGCAACATCGTTCGTTACCCTTTAACCGCGGCCGCGCTTCTTCGCGCCCTTGGACTGCTTCTGCTCTTCCTGTACCTGCTCCATGCCACCAAGCACTTCGCCGCGGAAGATCCAGACCTTCACACCGATGGTGCCGTAAGTGGTTTCAGCACGTACGCTTGCGTAGTCGATGTCAGCACGCAAAGTATGCAGCGGCACTCGGCCTTCGCGGTACCATTCGGTACGCGCAATCTCTGCACCACCCAAACGACCGGACAACTGAATACGAATACCTTCAGCACCAGACTTCATGGCGTTCTGTACCGCACGCTTCATAGCGCGGCGGAACATAACTCGACGCTCCAGCTGGCCGGCGACATTGTCACCTACCAAGCGGGCATCTAAGTCAGGCTTGCGTACTTCCTCGATATTGATGTGCACAGGCACACCCATCTTGGCCGCAACATCCCGACGCAGACGCTCAACGTCTTCACCTTTCTTGCCAATAACAATACCCGGACGCGCAGTAGCAATAGTGATGCGAACGTTTTCAGAAGGACGCTCGATCTTGATACGGCTTACCGATGCACTTTTAAGGCGCTTAAAAAGATATTCACGCACTTGTAGATCGGTAACCAGGCAGTCTGAATAAGACTTCGGTCCGGCATACCAAAGCGAATTATGCTCTTTGACAATGCCAAGGCGAATACCGACCGGATGAACTTTCTGACCCATCTGGTTACTCCTGACCTTCTGAGACTTTCACAGTAATGTGGCAAGTACGCTTTAGGATACGGTCTGCACGGCCTTTGGCCCGCGGACGAATCCGTTTCATCGTCATACCTTCATCCACGAATACCGTGGACACCTTCAGCTCATCTACGTCAGCGCCGTCGTTGTTTTCCGCATTTGCAATCGCGGACTCCAGCACTTTCTTAACGATTTTTGCCGCCTTCTTCGGGCTGAATTCCAGAAGATTCAGCGCCTTCTCAACCTCCAGGCCACGGACCTGGTCAGCTACGAGGCGGGCTTTCTGAGCCGAAATTCTTGCACCGCGCAGACGGGCTGCAACTTCAGTAGCCATAACTGTCACCTTATCGCTTAGCCTTCTTGTCCACGGCATGCCCGCGGTAATTGCGGGTCAGGGCAAATTCGCCCAGCTTGTGGCCAACCATATGCTCGGAAACCATTACCGGCACATGTTGCTTGCCGTTATATACCGCAATAGTCAGGCCCACCATCTCCGGAATGATCATGGAGCGGCGAGACCAGGTTTTAATCGGCTTACGGGAGCCGGCTTCCACCGCATCTTCCACCTTGCCTAGCAGGTGGTGATCCACAAAAGGACCTTTTTTCAGTGAACGTGGCACAGCCTGAACCTCTCTCTATCCCTTACTTACGACGGTCACGCACAATCATTTTGGTCGTGCGCTTGTTTGTACGGGTCTTGTAGCCTTTGGTCGGAACACCCCAAGGTGTAACCGGATGACGGCCACCAGAGCTGCGCCCTTCACCACCACCATGTGGATGGTCTACCGGGTTCATCGCCGCACCGCGAACGGTAGGTCGAACACCCCGCCAGCGCTTAGCGCCCGCCTTACCCAATGAGCGCAAGCTGTGCTCACTGTTGGATACTTCACCGATGGTAGCCTTGCAGTCAGCATGAACTTTGCGCATCTCGCCGGAGCGCAGACGCAGAGTCACATACTGGCCATCTTTTGCCAACAGCTGCACGGAAGTCCCTGCAGATCGAGCAATTTGACCACCTTTCCCAGGCTTCATTTCCACATTGTGGATAGTGGAACCTAGCGGAATATTACGCAGCGGAAGTGCGTTACCCAGCTTAATCGGTGCATCTTCACCGGACTGGATACGATCTTCTGCTTTCAGCCCTTTAGGAGCCAGAATGTATCGACGCTCACCGTCCAAGTACTTCACCAGCGCAATATGCGCGGTACGGTTCGGGTCATACTCCAGGCGCTCAACAACACCGGCGATACCGTCTTTGTTACGACGGAAATCGATCACACGATACTTCTGCTTGTGACCGCCACCCTTATGACGAGTGGTAATACGACCGTTGTTGTTACGACCACCGTTTTTCGCCTTGGCTTCTAACAGTGGCGCGTAGGGAGCACCTTTGTGCAGATCTTCGTTGACCACCTTGACTACAAAGCGGCGGCCCGGAGAAGTCGGCTTGCACTTTACAATCGCCATTATTCCTTACTCCCTTCCTTACTCTGCGCCCAGGAAGTCAATGTCCTGGCCTTCCGCGAGGGAAACATAGGCCTTCTTCCAGTCAACGCGCTTACCCGCTACGCGACCAAAGAATTTGGACTTGCCTTTCATGTTGGCGGTACGAACAGCTTCAACTTTCACTTCAAAAAGCGCTTCTACTGCTTTTTTTATTTCCAGCTTGCTCGCATCTTTAGCAACCTTAAATACAAAGGTGTTGTTCTGATCAGCCTGAACAGTGGCCTTTTCAGAAACATGCGGCGCACGCAGCACCTGCAAAATACGCTCTTGATTCATGCCAGGGCCTCCTCAAGCTTCTTCAGAGCCGGCACAGTAATCAGCACCTTCTCGAAAGCAATCAGACTCACCGGATCAACGCCCTGAGAATCGCGCACATCAACCTTCGGCAAATTACGTGAAGCCATAAACAGGTTCTCGTCAACATTGTCAGTGACGATGAGCACGCTAGTCAGCTCCATACCTTTCAGCTTTGCCGCAACAGCTTTGGTCTTCGGCGAGTCCACAGTAAACTCATCAACAACAACCAAGCGCTCCTGACGAACAAGCTCAGACATAATGCACTGCAGCGCACCGCGGTACATTTTACGGTTCACTTTCTGAGAGTGGTCCCGCGGTACCGCAGCAAAAGTCTTGCCGCCGCCACGCCAGATCGGGCTACGAATCGTACCCGCTCGCGCACGGCCAGTGCCTTTTTGACGCCACGGCTTACGACCACCACCACTCACATCGGAACGGTTTTTCTGAGCCTTAGAACCCTGACGGGCACCAGCCAGAAACGCAGTCACAACCTGATGAACCAGAGGCTCGTTAAAGTCCTTGCCGAAGGCGACTTCGGAAACGGTAACGGTACCTCCAGAGGCAGTATTGAGATTCATCCTCTATTCCTCTTTCAGGCCTTCGCCTTCACTGCCAGACGCACGATCACATCACCACCGGTAGCACCGGGGACCGCACCTTTAACCAGCAACAGATTCTTGTCAGCATCGACACGCACCACTTCCAAATTCTGGACGGTGACACGCTCTGCACCCAGATGACCGGCCATCTTCTTGCCTTTAAACACTCGACCCGGGGTCTGGTTTTGACCAATAGAACCCGGAGCACGGTGAGACAAGGAGTTACCGTGAGTGGCGTCCTGGGTACTGAAATTCCAGCGCTTAACACCGCCAGCAAATCCTTTACCCTTGGAGGTACCAGTGACATCAATCATCTGGCCAGCCTCAAACCCCTCAACAGTCACCGAAGAACCCGCCTCAAACTCACCAGCTTCAGCACGGAATTCCCAGACACCACGGCCCGCCTCAACACCAGCTTTCGCGAAATGACCGGCTTGCGCCTTAGTCACGCGGCTGGCACGGCGCTCACCGACAGTTACCTGCACGGCTTGATAGCCATCCGACTCTTCGGTCTTGACCTGGGAAACCCGGTTAGGGCCAACCTCAATCACAGTCACCGGCACACTGACACCTTCTTCAGTGAAGACCCGGGTCATGCCGCATTTTCGACCGATCACACCAATCGCCATTGTTTACCTCTTCACAACCTGTCGGGATAAACCCGCCCGTTGTTAACCCAGGCTGATCTGCACGTCCACACCAGCAGCCAGATCCAGCTTCATCAGCGCGTCTACGGTCTTATCCGTAGGCTCGACAATATCAACCAGCCGCTTGTGGGTGCGGATCTCATACTGATCTCGCGCATCTTTGTTTACGTGCGGAGAGACCAGCACTGTAAAGCGTTCTTTACGCGTAGGCAGCGGGATTGGCCCCGTTACTTGCGCGCCTGTCCGTTTGGCCGTATCCACAATCTCTTGGGCAGACTGATCAATCAGACGATGATCAAAGGCCTTGAGACGAATACGGATTCTTTGGTTAGCCATAGCTAACAAACTCCAGACCGTTTCGAGCCACATATTATATGGCAAAAAGCCCACTTACCTAATCACTATTGATAGGTGAGTGGTATCAAAACAAGCCCGGGAACAATGCCCCGGTTGGTTCTGCCCGAAGACAGGGGGCGAATAATAGAGAGCCCCCCCTATCTTTGCAAGGGGTAATTTCAATCAAAGTGCAAATTAGCCGTTAGGAGGAGCACTGCATCCGAAAACTACTCCTTTCGGGGCGTTACCAAATTATCCATGCGTACGTAATTTCGTAAAACCTGCGGTGCCGGCCTTCCCTGTATCACCAGCAACGGCGCATGTTTGGTGGTCAGGAGCACGCTTGTGCACCACCCCCACCATTTTGTGGGCTTGCTAGATAGGAAGGAAGAAATCGCTGATGCTGATTCCAGTCATTATTGCCGGCGGCACCGGCTCACGCCTGTGGCCGCTTTCTCGCTCTCATTACCCCAAGCAGTTGCTGCGCCTGAATGGCGAATTCAGCATGCTGCAGGCCACGATCCTGCGCCTCCCCGCAGAATTACGCGCTGTACGGCCTATTGTTGTCTGTAATCAAGAGCACCGCTTTCTGGTTGCAGAACAACTTCAAGATATTGGCATCGAGGCCGACATTTTGCTTGAGCCCTGCGGGCGCAATACCGCACCAGCTGTGGCTCTGGCCGCACTTCAGGCTCGCCAACGCAACACCAATGCGAAAATCTTTGTTTGCCCTGCAGACCATGCCATCCGTAACCCGGAGGCGCTCGAGGAAACGATCAACGTCGGCTGCGAAGCAGCTGAAACCGGCTTGCTCGTCACCTTCGGCATACAACCAACCCGGCCAGAAACCGGATATGGGTATATCTGCATGGGGGAAGCCCGCGGGAAACACCATCTGATTGAACGCTTTGTGGAAAAACCAGACGCTCCCACCGCGCAACAGTTCCTGGATGACGGCAACTATCTATGGAACAGTGGCATGTTCTTGTTCCGAGCTGAACGCTATTTACAGGAATTACGTGAACGGCATCCACATATGCTAGCCCACTGCACTCACTCCTTGCTTCAGGCTGAGGCCGACCTTGATTTTATTCGCTTAGATGAACCCAGCTTCGCCCGCTGCGAAGAACTGTCCATCGACTATGCCATTATGGAGCACACCGCTGACGGAGCTGTGGTGCCTGTAGAGCTACTCTGGAATGACCTTGGCTCCTGGCAATCCCTGTGGGATCATCTCGACAAAGATGGCGACGGCAATCATCTGCGCGGCGATATCATTACCCATGGGAGCAGCAATAATCTAGCCATTAGCGACGATCGCCTCGTTGCCCTGCTCGGCGTAGAAGATCTGGTGGTCGTAGACACCCCGGATGCCATTCTGGTGGCCCACAAGAGTCAAGCCCAGGAAGTAAAACGCATTACCGACACCCTCAAGGCTCGCAAACGACCAGAAACAGAGAATCACCGCCTTGTTCACCGCCCCTGGGGCAAGTACGATTCCTTGGACAAAGGCAATCGCTATCAGGTGAAGCACATAACCGTAAAACCCGGCGAACAGCTTTCTGTCCAGATGCACCACCACCGGGCCGAGCACTGGATTGTGGTTTCTGGTACTGCCAAAGTTACCTGCGGGGAGAAGACGTACTTGGTTGCGGAGAACCAGTCCACCTTCATTCCTATCGGCGAAGTGCATTCATTGGAGAATCCAGGCCGCATTCCTCTCGAACTGATCGAAGTCCAGTCCGGCACCTATCTGGGTGAAGACGATATCATCCGTATCAGCGATCGCTACGATCGCGATGACGCTTCAAAAAAAGTGGCGCTTCTGCCATGAGCCCGGCCGGCCTGGGAGGCACCGAGGAGGCATATGTCGACCCCCTCCACCTCCAGGCCGACCGCGGCCACGCCTTCATCTAAGGAGCACATGCGCAAGGATGATACCCTCTACGGAGGTACGATGAGTGCCACCACTGCTTCAGGAGCCGAAGACTATTCGGTATCCGAGGGAGTCGATTTCCCCGCGCCTGACAGCCGTTTGGCTCTACGAAAAATACTCGACCAGCCTTCATTCAGAATGACACCGATGGCGTAAGCCTAGCGTTCAGCGCCACCCTCCTTGTCCGACTGAATGAGGAAACCTAATCCAATCCGGAAATGCTAGCCAGCAAGACCGGGGAACTGAGCACCCTGCTACGGAATGCATAATGAAGACATTTCTCGCTGCACTGTTAGTCATGCTGACATTCCAGCCCGCCCTGGCTGCAGTTCAGCTGACGCCCATTTACGCAAACGAAGCCAGCAATTGGCCTCTCGAGACTTTTGCCAGCAACGGTCTATTCCGACAGATCGCCCGATATCAACAAGGCCATCCCCAAGCCATCGTCCTTAATGGCGGCGAATACACGCTTGCGCAATTGGCTCGCCAGCTGGACACCCGCGCCCTTAGCCGAACAGCATCCGGCTGGACGCTGCACTATCCGCTGATAATTGGTCCCGGCGCTCGGCTGATCCTCTCCGCCAGCACTTTGTTTATAGAAGGTCGTCACGGCGGCTGCCTGATCAACCGGGGCAAGCTGCTCATTGATAACAGTTCCCTGTCCAGTAACGGCGATCAAAACAGTGGCTTTATCCATGGCTGGGGCGGCTCGACTACCCGAATCAAGAATAGCGTCTTGGCAGACCTTGGCCGTGCCGATTACCGAGCCAACGGGGTCAGCGTAGCACGCCATCGGTATCAGGGCGCAGGCGCTCCTGCGCAACTGTTCATTCACGATTCCCGTTTCAGCAACCTCCACCGAGGCGTAGACGCAGAAGCAGGCAGCCGCGTCAGCATTGTCAATCTCTCTATCAGTGCCAGCCGAGAGCAGGGAGTCGTGCTGTACAACAGCCCAGCCCACATTGAGCGATTACAGGTCAACGATTCAAAAGGGCATGGCTTGCGCGCGGGCGGCAACCGCACCATTTCTATTGCCGATAGCCAACTTCAGAATAATGGTGGCAGTGGCCTGTTACTGGAGGACCACACCGGTGAGATACACATTAGCCAAGTGGCCAGCCTCAATAACCAAGAATACGGCATCCAGATCAAAAGCCAGCGCGGACAACAGATTACCCTAATGGATACACTGAACCTGAACGGCAATGGCAGCGACGGCCTGCGGCTGGATGGCAGCATGCACATCACCCTGAACAGCGCTGACATCAGCCACAATCAGCGCTATGCCATTTCCATTCAAGCAGAAGACGGTCGGCAGATCACCGGCAACATGGCGGAGCTGCACCTGCATCTCAACCGGCTGGCGGCCTTGCATACCGGCGGCGAAGGCTCGCTGCAGTTAAAGAGAGTGAGTCTGCGCCATCGCAGCAATCAGGGAAAATATCTGGCAGGTAACCTGGCCGGCAAGGAAGCCGACCTATTACCCACGTTGTTACAGACTCAGGAGGTGGTCGTCCCGTTTACGGAGTCGCTTGCCACAATCCCGCTAACGAGCCCCCTGTGAATCGAGAGCCAAACCGATCAGCATCGCCTGCCGGTAACGGCAGGCGCTCAGGAAAGCGATGGGCATACACCGGCCACCAAGCCATTTTGTGATCATCAATGGCCACCTGCCGTTGAGCAAACGAGACACCCTTGCCATCCTGCGCCCAGAAATGTACCACCTGAGCAGCCAGAGCATGCAGCTGTTGACCATCACCTTCATAGAGCGGCAAGCCATTGCGAGTACCCGCCTCCGCCATCAATATCAACGGCGTAATTGCAAAAGCATGGTACTCCTCCGCGCGCTTGCCACGAGCAGCCTCCCGAGGCAACACCACCCCGCCGTTTCTGGGCGTAATCTGCCCGATGGCCAGCCAGTAGCCCTGCTCAGCCCAAGATAGCCGCGCCGGCTCATCAAGCACCAATCCAGCGGCCATAACCGCCCAAGACGACCAGTAATCATGATTATTGTAGAGATCCATGCGCTGACGCCGGGGAGTGGCATAAATCTGCACCCTATCCGCCAGCAACCTCAACCAATCGCGCTGCTCCTCACTCACTTGCCAGGCCGTCAGGGCCTGAGCCTTCATCATGTTCATGGCCAAGGCAGACAAAAACCATTTCCGAACTGCCTCCCCCTGCTTACTGGCGTCTTTTTGTGTAAGCGCGCCCGCTTGAGCCCAAGATGCCACTGCCATGGAAAAGCATTCCTTCGCCGCCGCGCGAATGGCAGGATCGGGTTTGCGCATATATTCCGTAACCTGACCCAGAAAGGCCAAGTAACTGTAGATCGCGCTCACCTGACTCTGGTAACGGCGGGCGGCCTTCTCGTCCAACACATCCTTGCTGGCCTGGCCCTGATCATACTTGCTGCCCATTTTCAGCTGGCCCGGATAAGGCGGATACCCCTGAGACTCAGCCTGACATCGATTCAGCGCCCGCACATCGGGCTTAACCTGATCCAGAGGCTGACTATCGAAAAGCGGCACCAACGAGGCTTGCGAACACCCGGTAACCAACACCAACAATATTCCCTTCAGTAGTCGCACAGTGATGTCTCCACTTTCATCGCCTCAGCTACCGGTTGTTCAAACTCCAGCAGCACGGATAACAGATTGCTTTGGCGCCCCGGTGGATCCAGACGCAACATAAAGCGGCCGGTATCCAAACGAGCAGGGCGTCGAATGCGGATTTTCTCGCGCTGACCATTATCGTAATACGCTAGCACATAAAATTCCTTGAGGTTATTGGCCGAGAAATTCATGTCCAGCAACAGATGGGACTTGCCCGCCGTAACACGCCGATGTTGCCCGGCATTCGCCAAAACCTCTGCCCTCTCGTCCGCTTCGGATATTGGCAAGGTCACCGTATCACTAGCCAACAGGGTTTTATCCGTACACCCACCAGATGCTTCTGGCAGTAATTGTCGCCAGATTGACTGGTCGTCTATGGCATAACTCACCGGCAGCTCCCAGATCAGATAACGGAACTGACCATTTTGATAGGCCTCTGAAAGCAGCACATCTTCCAGTGAGCCGGTGGCACCACCACCGGTCATAGCAAAATTCACAACATCACGACTCAGGTATTGCTGCAAAAAACCCTGAAAATTGTAGTTCTTATAGCGATCATCACGGTTATCGGAATTACTGGTGCCCACCAGAGCGATGGCTGGCGTCGCCACATCACCGAACAGGGTATCGGCACTATCCATTCCCTCTTTCGGCACCGTGACGCTGCCGCGAACCCACTGATAGTTATACGCATTGCCGCAGACGACTTTGACCGCCACATTCATGGTGCCCATCTTGCGCAGCAAAATACCCGGCCGGGTTTCAAACGTCATCTCGGCAAGTTGATCGATACCGGGGTCCGCCAACATCGCCTTCGCCACCTGTCTGGCGCTCACTTGCGCACCATAGGGTGTCCAGTGGTGATCACGGCGGAAAAAATATTCCTGCTCGTGCTTGCCGGTTAGCACTGGCTCCATGTCAACAACCATTGCCCCTAGCGAGCGTAATGTTTGCGCCTTTTCCAGGAAAGACTGCCGCGCGGCAGCCCTCGAGTAGCGCTCTTTCCAAGGCGATACCAGAGCATCCGCGTGCATCAGACCACGGGTCGGCTGCAACATCACCACCAACCTGACACCTCGCCGCTCCAGTCGCTCCACCAGTTCAGCAAACGCCTGCCGACTGGCCGCATCCAGAGGGAACGATTGCTGCAAATCCACTTCGGTACGAAAAAACCAGTAAGGCTCACCGGCGACCAGCTGCCGCATACTGGCCATGACACCTTCAGCGTAGATATCAGGGTCGGACAGAGCGGCACAGGTGAACGGGGGTTTCAAGAAAGCGCCATGCATAACATCACGCTCTTCTATTTGCCGGCCAGAAACTTCGCCGTCTCCATTATCCCCTTCGGCTACCGAGCACACACCTGCCAGCCCGAGACATAAGCACAGGGCTAGCCATGTTGCACAATCAGGGAGTCGCAGTTGCCACATGGGTTTCCTCCAATCGCGCCTGACTGCCACCACTGCCCTGAGTCACCAGCACGGTATAGACCCGACCGCGCTGCAACACCACCTCCTCCAACGGTAGCTCGACGCCACTGTCGAGAACCACCTTCAAGGACACTTTCACCCCGTTTATTTGTCGCTCATCACTGCTGCCTGCCGGCAGTGGTCCGATCACGTTCACCGCACCGTTGCTGGTCTGCAGCGTGGCCGGCTGGGTTGACAGGTTGTACATTACCAGTAGCGCTTTCAGCCGGCTGGAAAAATAAGTGTCCTGGTGCGGCACCAACGAAGTGCCATCAAACACCAGTGTCTGCACCGATCGCTTGGCGAAGTCGAACGCAAACTGCTTGCCGTTAACTTGCAGCTGAGCGGCGCCCCCAGGGCGGTAGAGATAGTCTCCCGCTTGCCCGGGAGACAAAGACTGACGCCAGTCATCCATCGCCAAGGCCACCTGTTCATCGGTCACATTAATGACCCGTATAAAGGCTGAGTTCGGCGGTGCAGCCATTTCATACAGCCCTTCGTTAGCGTCCTGAGCTGCCCACCCCGGCAAACTCAGCAGCACGGTCAGAATCATTAGCCATACACGCATGACGTTCCACCTCCACAATCGGTTCCATTGGTTGAATCAGCGCCCGTTCAGGCACCTCCCAGATCACATACTTCACACGCTCATCCCTGGCTGCAGGGCTGTTGATAAACTCATGCATCGCCGAAAATGGGCCCTGAGCCTCCAGCGCATAGACCAACACATCCGCCCCCAGCTCTTGCCGAAGAAATCCGGGGAAGTGCCATTCATCCATAGCGCTGTAGCTAGTCCCCACTAGGGCCACCGGCGGCATGTTATCGCCAAGTAGAGCGTCTGCATCCTGAGCCTGATCAACCGCTGAGGTCTCGTAACGGGTCAGCGGCTCCTGACGCTGCGGCCCAACACCGTTACTGGTAGGCAAGTAGCGAAGCAGATCACCCTCATAGGCCCCCACGGCGACTTCCCGGGTCTGGTAATGATGCGCCGGCGGCAGCGACAGCCTTGAGGCCACCCCGGCGGCCACTACCTCGGCCCCGCGCGGGCTCCAGTGAGTATCCGTGCGCATGAAGACAGCATCCTCGGCAGCGGCATGCTGCATTAACGGCAGAGTGTCGAGCCAGGTGATGCCGGATTCACCCAGATAGGAAGTGATGCGTTGGTACAAAGAATCCATTCCCGGAGACACGGCTCGATTACTCCTCTGCACATACAACCGTCTCTTCGCCGGTACCGGCACCATCAACACCTGCTTACCCAATTGCTCAAGGGCACACACCGTCAGCGCCAGCTCGTTCAGGTTCCTCGTTAACCGCTGCTCACTGAGGCTGTCGTAATAATACTCTTCACGGGTAAAAAGCCAGTCATCCTCTCCCACCAATACGCCGGGCCGTCCTGCATGAAAAAACAGAAAACTTGCATCGGCCCATAGGGAAATAGACGGCTCGCGCAACACAAAAACCTCATCCACATACTTCTCCAGCTTGCGCACCAGTTCGCCCTTGCGAAACTGATCCCAAGCCGCAGTTTCCGTCCCAAAGAAATGCGCTACCGGGTAGAGGAGTGAGGCCAAACCAGAGAAAATAGTCGCCAGGAAGAGCCAGCCATTGATCAAGGAAGCTTTTTTCATAGGAATCATGGCAACCCCCTGTCAAAACTGAAAATAAAGAAAGGGAGAGAACGACTCGGCAGACAATCGCGTCACCGCAAGCGCAAAACCACACCACAGAATAGGGACGCGCCAACCGCTCACATCCTGGTATACATTGCTCTTGTCGATCCCAAGGTAGAAACGCTTGTTGTAATACGCACTGGCCCGCTCCCAGAACATCGCCACCACACAAAAGAACAGCGTCATGGGGGAGACCCACAAGGAAAGATTGTGCAGGCTGCCCCAGCCATTCATGCCGAGCAGGCCTGACATTATCCGCCAAGCATCATCTACATTACCGGCGAGGAACAACGGCCAAATAAACCACAGGAAAGCCATTGTGCGATAGTTCTTCCAGAGCGAGTAAGGGGTCGACAGGGTGGTTACTGTGCCTATCCACCGCTCCAGAACCATCATCCCACCCAACGAAGCTCCCCATAGCACAAAAGACAAATCTGCCCCGTGCCACAGCCCTGCCAAAGTCAGGGTGGTAAACGTGGCGACCGCCACGGACCACCCCAAGGATCTCTTCAGGGGGCGGTAGAGATAATCACGCAGCCATTGAGTCAGGGTAATGTGCCAGCGTCGCCAGAACTCGGTGACACTTTGGCAGGTATAGGGCTGATTAAAGTTCTCCTGAAACTTGAAGCCCATCATCATGCCCAGCCCGATAGCCATGTCCGAATAACCGGAAAAATCGAAATATAGTTGCAGGCTGGATATCACCACACCAAACACACTATCCACAAAACCCGGATCAGGGGCGGCCATGAGATACGTTGCCACTGGCGCGATGCTGTCAGCAATCAATACTTTCTTGATAAATCCCAGCAGGAAACGACTGGCCCCCAAAGAAAATAACGCCATGGAATGGGTGCGTTTCTCGAACTGTCGCTCAAGATTTCGGTAACGCAGAATCGGCCCAGCAATAAGCTGAGGAAAAAAGGAAATGAACGCGGCGAAGTTGATAAAGCTGCGCGTGGGTTTGGCATCCCCCCGGTACACATCTACCAAGTAGGCCAACGCCTGAAAAGTATAAAAAGAAATCCCCAACGGCAGAATAATCGTCTCAAGAAAGAAGGGGTTAAGCCCCACTGACAGCATTAACGTGCTGATACTTTCCACACCAAAGTTGGCATACTTGAAATACCCTAGTGCAGCCAGGTCTCCAGTAACCCCGAGCAACAACCAGTAAAAACAACGAGGGTGATCCCGGTATTTCTGTATCAGCAGAGCAAAGGCATAATTCCACAGCGTAATTGCCACAAAAAGCAGTAGAAAATCCGGCCGCCACCAAGCATAAAAAAGATAGCTTCCTAGCAGGATAGTCCAGTTTCGCCAGCGCGTCGGTGTTATGTAATACGCCGCCAAAAACAGCGGCAGAAAGAGAAAGACAAAAAGATTAGACGAGAAAACCACCGTCACCACCTCCCTGCGACAACAAACAGGAGCTGGTGATTTTTATCCGGCCGTTGGTAAGCTTCCCCCATGTAGAACACTGAGTAGCTCAAGCGGGCAGACACTTGCATCTGCCGCCGCTCTGACAATGCCAAGGGAAAAGACTGCCAACCTAGCGCCACATTCACTACATTGCCCAAACGATCTTCCCCATCCACGAGAGGATTATTGATAGGGCTGTTGACGGTCACAGAGTTATTCAGCCGCCGTACGGTGCCCGTCAGCACTTCCATTTCTGCTCGGGGCCATAATTGCTGCCGGTACCAGGCCGCTGCATAGGCCAAGTTATTCATCTCATAATCAAGCAAATCACCGAGTACGCCAGTGGAAAGCTCTGCCACACCAGAGCGGCGATTACTTTGTACCCGGCTCTGGAAATAGCCATCGTTCACGCTAAGGCTCGGCTCATCCGTTGTCGCTGCCCGCACACCCAATACCGGGCGCCAGTCGAGGCTATCTATCCGACTGTAGAGCTCCCCCTGAACCAAATAGCCCAGTAGCCGGTTTTCTCTGTCGACACGATTCCCATCGCCATCAATGGCATAACTCTTCAAATCCCCCTGCTGAAAGAGGGCGTTTACGGTGTATCCCACTGCAGTGGCCTC
Source organism: Alcanivorax sp. NBRC 101098 (assembly GCF_001010505.1). Taxonomy (GTDB): domain Bacteria; phylum Pseudomonadota; class Gammaproteobacteria; order Pseudomonadales; family Alcanivoracaceae; genus Alcanivorax; species Alcanivorax borkumensis. Next base: position 439,567 of record NZ_AP014613.1, on the reverse strand, counting down.
GCCCCCTTCGCCGTGCAATCTCACCCCACCCCAGTACCCCGTGAAATCCCGCGCATCCATGAGGCCCTCCAGCCTATCCTCTGGATCCCCGGAGGTATCATCCTGATAGTGCAACTGCAAATCCCACCAGTGCCCCGGCCTCCACTGATGACCCACTCCAGCGAGCATTCGGACGATACCATCATCGCGAGGGTCTAGGTCGGAGCCATCAGATCGCCAAGTCGTCAGCTGCTGCCCGACAGCCAAATTTGCGCGCCAGAGAGTCGACCGATAATCCAGGTTCAGACTCTCCATCGGCAGATCCCAGATCACCCCTTCCTCATCTTTGTAAGACTGCCGCCCCAGCGCCAGTGACAAGGAAGGCGACCCAAACAGCATCCGACGGCGCACCCAAGCATCGCGCAGTTCAGCGTAATGCTCATCCTCACGGATACTATCCGTCTCGTCGGCCTGCAAACTGCTGGGGCGCCCCGTCGCCACCAATAACTTGGCGCGTAGCTGCGCATCCCAGCGATGCCATTCCGAATCGCCACTACGCCAGTAATACCGTGGTTCATAACGCAGCAGGCCATTGAGCTCTGTCTGATCATCGGTGTACGGCTTCAAATAATCTGGCGACTCTCCTGCAGTCAAATAGAGCCGTTGATCATAGGTATGAATGGGCAGCGGAGTCGCAGCGGCGACATTGCCCGCGAGAACAATCAGCAGCAAGCTGGCGGAATTAGAAAGACATCGCGACACTGAACTGCTCCTCCAGCCAGCGACGACGCTGCTCAACCAAATTTTGTGCGGCCTGCTTTCCAGCAGGCAGAAGACTTTCAGGCAACGGCAGGTGTTCGCGGGTTTCATCCCGGGCCGTTCTCGGCAGCAATACCTTGCTGGCTTCCTTGTGCGCATAGGCCTTGACCGGGTCACGCATCACCCCTCGTCCATAAAGGTACAGAATGGACAGCGCCGCATCACCTTGAGCGAATCCAGCTTCTGCCGCGCGGGTGTAGTACATTATCGCCCTTTCCATATCGGCCTCCCCTAGAAAACCACTTTCATAAAGCGAACCCAAAGCCATTAACGCCTGGGTCATTCCCTGCTCAACAAGAATCTCGAGATCCCTACGGGCCCTCTCCGGCTTCAGGGAATACCACAAAGGTTCCAAGTCCCCCTCCGCCCGGTAGAAAGTGGCAACGGCTGGATCTTTTGGCATCAGGTTCGCCACTTTGTCCATGAAGACCTGATGGGAATAAAACTCCGGCCAAGACAGCATGTAACGCAGCTGCTCGGACAGGGCCGCAGGCTCCCCGTTGTCCGCCGCCCGCTGCAACCATCGCATTACTGATGGATCATGTTCGTCAGATGTCGTATTGGCCTTGAGCAACGTCGCCACCCGCAGGCAGTAGGCTCCGCCCAGTGACACATCCCCTTCTAAGTTCCGCATCATCTCGACAAACCGTTCCTGCTTACCATTTTTCCAATGCATATCCTGAAGATATTCCACTGCACGGGGGTCACGATGCAGGGCACGGGCGTAAATCCGCTCCGCCTCATCAAACTCGCCCCGGTGCTGGGCATACCGTCCCGCGTAGGTGTCGAAGTAACAGTCGACAACACAGCTACGGCGGTACAGGTGCAGCCATCGCTGCCACTGTTCGTCCGTCGCCGCGCCGGGATATAGTGCAGCGATGCTCAGCGCCAACCGCAGATGCTCCGGGTTCTCCTGAGGACGCAAAGGCACGAGCAATTCACGGGCACGGGCTTCCCCTAAGGCCAGACTGCCTTGATAACGTTTGAACAGGCGAAGACTTGCGGGGCCGGCCCGATAATCCTGTTGTTGCCAGGCGCGCTGATACCATTGCAAGGCTTCGCTAGGATCCGCATTCTGCTGCCCCGCCAGTAGCTTGCCGTATTCCACTTGGGCTGCGGCATCACCCGCTTCGGCCAGCTGACGTAGCTGCTCTTGGGCTTCGGCAGTGTTGCCCTGAGAAAGCAGATACCGGGCGGTCACGGTATCTGCAGGCATCTGGCACCCGGCCAACGCTGCGGCCAAGCAGAGAATCAAAGTACGGGAAGCCATGCGGGATGCACCGTAACGTTGACAGGCTGATTATGGGAGGAGGATGGCAATTCACGCGCACCGGTAATTTGCATACGCAGCAAACCACTTTCCTCATCACGAACTAATTGGGAAATGATAGCGCTCTCGTCCGTTACGCCATCCAGATAGCGTACAGTCACCTCATCACCTATGGCCCCACCCAGTGTATGGGCACTACCATCGAACAGCGCAGTGATGGTGGCTGGACCGCCAGGATCGACCAGTTTCATCAGCACACTGTTTTTGTGAACGAACTCACCATCTCTTACAGGCAACTCGGTGATTTCACAGTCACAGGGGCTGTTCAATGTCACCTCAAAGACCGCCGCATCGACAAGAGCACGAATCTGTTTGGCATCTAGGCTATCCAGCACCACGCCATCATTAAGTCTTGAGACCAAACGGGAGGAGACGGTCAGCAGTGGCTGCCCCTGCTCTACTCGAGTTTCGCCTTCCGGCAGCAGAAGCCGCACATAACCATTCTCTGGCATCAACACCGTCTTGGCTGGCAGCGACACCCAGGCATCATCGGCACGCGTTACAAAGGCATGCTGATAAAGCTTCCAGGCCACAAACATGAAGGCCAGCAGACCGGCCACAAAGAACAGCACACTCCCGAACAAGGCGCGGACACGATCCCGCAGGGTGCGCGTCTTGCCCTGCTGGTTGTTCTTGCGGATCGCTGTATAGTTTTCACGCTTCATGTTGTCGATCACATCATCCAGCTCGGTGAGCTCACCCGCCAGATGGTTGCTGATCAACAAACGCAGCAAGTCGGTATTTTCCTGATCAATGACGGAGTACTGTCCTCCGACAAGCTGATTCTCATCCTGCTGGTAAATCACCTTGAAGCTCACGGGCATGGACAGGTTAGCGCGACCAAGACGAAATACGATCTCTCCGTGACACAAAGTGCCCGGTGCCAGGCTTACTTGGCCAGCAATGAACGACAGCCCTCCCAACGACACATCTTGCACCGAAAAGATGCCTTTCATCGGGCTTTGTATCTTCAGCCTCAAACTTCCCTGCAGCTTTACTCGTACATGCTGCCGCTCTTCTTGAGACTCATGCACCTGACGAACCTTATTCTCTTCCATGGTCTTCCCTTCTATAACAGAGCCACCCCCGAACCAGTCGCGCTGCATTTAGCTGCTGGTCAGCAGCACCATCAAACAAACAAACACACTTCCCGCCGCAAACAACATCGTTTTCGAACTTATGCGATTGAAGACTGCATCAAAGCCTGCATTCTGTACGGACAAAGTGGTTTTCTGCCTTGTCCAGCTTTGTCGATCGAGATGAAACAGCGCGAAAATTTTTACCAGCGACCCCACTATTTGGTTGTAATACAGCAGCACTGGATACAAAGGTCCTACCGGATGGCAGGTCAGCGTGAGTAGTGCTGCCACCAAGGTGCGCGAAAGCGCAATCCAAAACACATACACCGCAAACACCTGCCAGTGCTGCAGTGACGCCATCATCAGTGCTACTGTCAGGCCAATTAGGCAAGTCCACATACTGATGCGCTGGTCATAAAGCACAAAGGTCGCGAAGACACCCAGACGCCGCCAACCTAACTGAGTCGCACGAAGATTCTGCCGCAACGAATTGCCGTACCAACGAAACATCAACTGCAATGTCGCCGGCACAAAACGATGATGAGGCGGATGCTCCACCGTCAGGGTGTGAGCATCAGGCACATAAAAGGTATCCCAGCCCAGTGTCATCAGAGCGTTCCAGCTGGACTTGTCATCCCCGGTAAGAAAGCGGAATTTCCCTAGGCGCCAATGCACCAGATAATCCGATTCCACATCGGCGATAAACTCAGGGGAGGTTAGCACCGCAGCACGAAAGAACGACATGCGACCGGTCATGGTCAACACTCGGCGCGACAGCGCCATGGAACACATATTCAGATGTCGTTGTGCAAAGCGCATGGTGTGCCAATCACGCATCAGGCGACTGCCTCGCACCACACATTGCTCATTGGTGGTCAGGCCTCCCAAGTTTGGCATCAACCCGAAGAAGCACACCGAATCGCGCACACAATCTGGCGCCAGCATGGTGTCGCCATCAACCACGCCAACCACCGCATCCTTATCCGGCATAGTGCGACTCACCGCCCGGAATGCCAAAGCCAAACCATCCCGCTTGCCAGTGCCACGAGCCCGGCAAATGATCAGCTTGACACAACCCTGCTGATCAAACTCACGGTGACACTGGCGGATCAAGTTCTCATCTGCACGCTCAACAATGGATACCACCACAGTAGCCGGAGCCCCGCAGTTCACGGCTTCCCGAAAAACGCTCGCATACACATTCCACGTTGTGTCTGCAGGTATACGAAAGCTGGTAACCACAAGATAGATATGGCTTGGGGCATAGCTTTGCGGATCCCGCTCGATGCAGCGGCGCATGGCAGGAAAGGTTACTCGCATAAACCAAAGGCCACGCAACAAATGCAAGCCACCAATGGAGTAACGCCACAGGCCAATGGCACCGATCAGCAAGATGAATTTACTGTCGCCACTGTCCAAGTAGTCGGGATCAATGAGTAATGCCAGCCCCATCACCACGGATAGCCACAATAGCCATTCGGCCATGTTCTTCATAACAATTACCAGCAGATGCCCTGGCGATCTTCGCTGGACACTCCTGGCAGGTAACCACACAGGTCTATCAACAAACGGCCACTATTTACGGTATCTGCCACCGCCTTGAATGTGGGGGTAGCATGACCAAGCACAACGACTTCACTGCCATCCACCAGTTGATCCATGTCTTCGACTAAACACTCGAACAGCTCGCCATAACTATTCCAAAGCTGCTCGGCCACCGGGCTGTTCTTGCTGGCATAGTTGACATTGCTATCGTAGATAGCCAGGCGGTACCCCTCTGACAGCAGCTTTGCCGCAAGACTGATTAGCGGACTTTCCCGCAAATCATCAGTACCCGGCTTGAAGCTGAGACCCAGCAGACCAATCTTTTTCATGCCAGATTCACGAATCATGGCCATGGCCCGCTCTACTTGGTTATCGTTACTGGTAGACAGTGATGCCAACAGTGGTGACGTCAATGACTCCTTGTCACACCAAGCATTTAACGCCCGAACATCCTTGGGAAGACAGGAGCCACCATAAGCAAACCCGGGCTTCATGTAGTAGCTGGACAGATTCAGCTTGTTGTCCATACACACCACTTCCATGACCCGACGTCCATCGACACCCGCCTGCTTGGCGATATTGCCGATCTCATTAGCAAATGACACCTTGGTGGCATGCCAGGAATTACAGGCATATTTCACCAGTTCTGCTTCCTCAATAGTCATTTTTATCATAGGGGCATCTAGTCCCTGATAGAGTACAGCAAGGGCGTCGGAGGCTTCGTCGTCGATGCCGCCAACCACTGTCATCGGCGGATTGAAAAAGTCGTAGATGGCAGTGGACTCACGGAGAAACTCCGGGTTTACTGCCAGCATAAAATCGACCCCAGCCTTTTTACCCGAAGCCTTCTCTAGAATCGGTAGCAGATCGCCGCGCACCAGTCCTGGCAACACCGTGCTGCGGATCACCACAAGGTGAGTGTCATCTTTGTCTCGAAGCGCAAGGCCGATATCCTCACACACCGTTTTCAAATAACAGGTATTAAGAAAGCCGTTCTCATCGCTGGGCGTCCCTACGCAGATAAAGGACACCTGGCTGTCGAACACGGCCTGCCGGGCATCTGTAGTCGCGCTAATCCGACCTTCCGCTACCCCCTCAGACAACAACTCCGCGAGCTGCTCTTCGACAATCGGCGACTCTCCGCGCTGGACCTGACCCACCTTCCCCTCGCTGACATCCATGCCAATAACCGTGTGACCTTTCTTGGCAAAACATGCCGTGCAGACCGCGCCAACATAGCCCAGCCCAAAAATTGAGATAGTGGACATTTCCTTTCCCTAATAGTTAACGGCATCTCACAATGACCGTAAAGCAACTTGATCGGATGGAAGCCATCTAACGCTGGGCAAAGTAAAATGTGTAGAGGGGTAACACTAAAAGGGAACGGTCTTACTAAAAAGTTTTACGACCACTAATCCCAAGGGATAAAAAAATTGATTTGGCAATTAACCGAATGGCTAACCTCTTCCTTGCGGTAAAAAAACAGCTCTATTACGCTACGGCTTGTAGGGTAAAGCCTCTTGTCGCCAAAATTGGCACCAAAAGGGTTCGCCCTGATTAGAGTGAAATGAGAGAGCGCGAGCAACGCACCAATAACTAGCCTCAGTGTGTCTGATTCAGCTCCAGTCCGCGCCCCCGCGTAACGGCTACCAACCAGCCCGCCTCTTGATTAAAGGTGCCAGCACCCGCCGTATTCGAAACCGGAATTCATTTGGGTACCACCATTAACTTTTGAGGTGTTCGATGAGCAGCTCTGAGGTGTTGTCCGTCAACCTATCCCGCCTCACGGAGTGACTGCGCAGCAACTAGACTAGATCCCTCGCCGGTCGACAAGGCGCGTGGATCGAGCGCTGGTGCCCCTCGTACCGCAAGAGGTATAACCAGTAGAGGCCCAGACCCACTGACCCAGGGTCCGTATGGTCTATGTCACCAGCTCTAAGTGGTGATGAGAAAATTCGGCGGGGTGGCAATAGATCGTGCGAGGGAGGACAAAACCAATAAGCTACATGATGACAAGCCCGCGCGAAAACGAGTGAAGCGATGCCGGGACGTCCTCACAATCCGGAAAAATTGAAAAGGGATCGAAGATCAACGCTATTTTCTCGAAATTCCGTATAAACAAAAAAAGGCCGCCGAAGCGACCTTTTTCTGATTACCGGGTAACGAATTACTCGGTGATTTTGGCTACTACGCCGGCACCAACGGTACGGCCACCTTCGCGAATGGCGAAGCGCAGACCATCTTCCATGGCGATCGGAGCGATCAGCTCAACGTCCATTTGCACGTTATCGCCAGGCATTACCATTTCGGTTCCTTCCGGCAGAGTACATGCACCCGTCACGTCAGTTGTACGGAAGTAGAACTGCGGACGGTAACCGTTGAAGAACGGGGTGTGACGGCCACCTTCGTCTTTGCTCAGGACATATACCTCAGCAACGAACTTGGTATGCGGGTTAATGGAGCCTGGCTTGGCCAATACCTGACCACGCTCAACTTCATCACGCTTAGTACCACGCAGCAAGACACCAACGTTCTCACCAGCACGACCTTCGTCCAGCAGCTTGCGGAACATCTCAACACCAGTACAAGTAGTCTTGGTGGTGTCGTGGATGCCCACGATTTCGATTTCCTCGCCTACTTTAACGATGCCACGCTCTACACGACCGGTTACTACAGTACCGCGACCAGAGATAGAGAACACATCCTCGATCGGCATCAGGAACGGCTGATCAACGGCACGCTCTGGCTCCGGAATGTACTCATCCAGAGTCTCAACAAGCTTCTGCACCGCAGGCATACCGATATCGCTAGTGTCGCCTTCCAGTGCTTTCAGCGCTGAACCCTTAATGATCGGAGTATCATCACCCGGGAAGTCGTAGTCGCTCAGCAGCTCACGCACTTCCATTTCTACCAGCTCAAGCAGCTCTTCATCGTCAACCATGTCCGCTTTGTTCAGGAACACAACGATGTAAGGTACGCCAACCTGACGGGACAGCAGGATGTGCTCACGAGTCTGCGGCATGGGGCCGTCTGCGGCGGAACATACCAGGATTGCGCCATCCATCTGCGCGGCGCCGGTGATCATGTTTTTCACATAATCAGCGTGACCGGGGCAATCTACGTGGGCGTAGTGACGAGTTGGAGAATCGTACTCTACGTGTGAGGTCGCAATGGTAATACCACGCTCACGCTCTTCCGGGGCATTATCAATACCATCGAAAGCAACGGCGTTGCCGCCCCATACTTCTGCACACACGCGGGTCAACGCGGCAGTCAGGGTGGTTTTACCATGGTCAACGTGACCAATGGTGCCTACGTTTACGTGCGGTTTATTACGTTCAAACTTTTCCTTAGCCACGGCTCTATACCTTTAACAAATTAACCGTAAATTTAAGATTTTTTGCCGCTGATGACTTCATCAGCGATATTCTTCGGTGCTTCAGCGTACTTCAGGAACTCCATGGAGTAACTAGCACGCCCCTGAGACATGGAACGCAGATCAGTAGCGTAACCGAACATTTCAGACAAAGGCACCTCGGCACGAATAATCTTGCCAGCCATGGTGTCTTCCATGCCCTGAACGATACCACGGCGACGATTCAAGTCACCCATCACGTCGCCCATGTAATCTTCTGGAGTTACCGCTTCCACCTTCATAATCGGCTCAAGCAGCACAGCACCCGCTTCCTTCGCTGCGTTCTTAACAGCAAGCGCGCCAGCCATACGGAAAGCGTTTTCGTTGGAATCCACCTCATGGTAGGAACCATCGTACAGAGTCGCTTTCACACCCAGAATCGGATAGCCCGCAAGCACACCAGCCTGAAGCTGTTCGTCGATACCCTTCTGCACGGCACCAAAGTATTCTTTCGGTACGGAGCCACCGTGAATTTGCTCCTCAAACTGGAACTCTTCATCACGATCAATAGGCTCGAACTTAACTTTGACGTGACCGTACTGACCACGACCACCGGATTGCTTGACGAACTTACCATCCACATCCGCACCGCGGGTGAAGGTTTCACGATACGCAACCTGCGGCGCACCGATGTTCGCTTCCACTTTGAATTCACGTCTCATACGATCGACAAGAATATCCAAGTGCAGCTCACCCATACCAGAAATGATGGTCTGCCCGGTTTCTTCGTCGGTCTTCACACGGAAAGACGGATCTTCCTGCGCCAGGCGACCCAGCGCCAGACCCATTTTTTCCTGGTCGGCTTTGGACTTCGGCTCTACCGCAACAGAGATTACCGGCTCTGGGAATTCCATGCGTTCAAGAACAATTGGGTTTTTCAAGTCACACAGAGTGTCGCCTGTAGTGACATCTTTCATGCCCACACAAGCAGCAATGTCGCCCGCCAGCACTTCTTTAATCTCTTCGCGGCTGTTCGCATGCATTTGCAGCAAACGACCTACACGCTCTTTTTTCTCACGCACAGAGTTAAGAACACTGTCACCAGAGTTCAACACGCCTGAGTAAACACGAATAAAGGTCAATGAACCTACGAAGGGGTCGGTAGCAATCTTGAATGCCAGAGCCGAGAACGGCTCATCATCGGAAGATTTCCGCGCTTCAACGGTTTCGCCATCCGGCAACACACCCTGGATAGCTTTAACTTCGTCAGGTGCTGGCAGAAATTCGATAACCGCATCAAGCAGGGCCTGAACACCCTTGTTCTTGAACGCAGAACCGCAAAGGCCGAGAACGATTTCATTAGCCAGAACCTGCTGACGCAGCCCTGCCTTGATTTCGTCATTGGAAAGGTCACCTTCTTCCAGGTACTTTTCCATCAACTCTTCAGAACCTTCCGCCGCAGCTTCGGTCATCTGCTCACGAAGTTCGTCACAACGGTCTTTGATGTCGTCCGGGATATCCTTCTCTTCGTAGGTCATCCCCATGTCTTCTTCATTCCAGAAGATCGCCTTCATACGGATGAGGTCGACAACACCCTTGAAGTTATCTTCTGCGCCGATATTGTATTGAATCGGCACGACACTGGCACCCAGACGCTTACGAATCTGGTTACAAACAGAGTCGAAGTCCGCGCCAGCACGGTCCATCTTATTGACGAACACGATACGCGGCACTTCGTACTTATTGGCCTGCCGCCATACAGTCTCTGACTGCGGCTCAACACCAGAGGAACCACAGAACACAACAACCGCACCATCAAGCACACGCAGAGAACGCTCAACCTCAATAGTGAAGTCAACGTGCCCTGGGGTATCAATGATATTGATTCGGTGCTGGTCGTACTGTTGATCCATACCCTGCCAAAAGGTGGTGGTCGCAGCAGAGGTAATGGTAATACCACGCTCCTGCTCCTGCTCCATCCAGTCCATGGTGGCAGCACCATCATGCACCTCACCAATTTTGTGAGACACACCGGTGTAAAAAAGAATACGCTCGGTAGTGGTCGTCTTGCCCGCATCTACGTGCGCACAGATACCAATATTACGATAGCGATTGAGAGGAGTCTTACGAGCCACGCTGCTAACCTCGATTCTGTGGTTCAAATACTAAAACCGGCCTGAATACAGGCCGGTTTCACTCGCTTGCTTTGCGCCTTAGAAGCGGAAGTGAGAGAAGGCCTTGTTGGCCTCGGCCATGCGATGCACGTCTTCACGCTTCTTCATCGCAGCGCCTTTGCCTTCAGCGGCATCCATCACTTCGCCGGCCAGACGAGCAGGCATGCTCTTCTCACCACGCTTACGGGCAGCATCTACCAACCAACGCATTGCCAGAGCAGTACGACGACTGGGACGAACCTCAACAGGAACCTGGTAAGTAGCACCACCAACACGGCGGCTCTTTACCTCGACAGCCGGACGAATATTGTCCAGTGCCTTTTCAAACGTTTCTAGGGAATCTAACCCTTTACGCTCAGTGATAATATCCAGGGCGCCGTAAACAATACGCTCGGACACGGATTTCTTACCACTAACCATCACATGGTTCATGAATTTAGCCAGAATCTGACTTCCAAACTTCGGATCCGGCAGGATCTCCCGTTTAGCGACAACGCGACGTCTTGGCATCGGATGTGTTCCTCTAACATTCCCGCTTTGGGCGGGGAAAACTTCAGGTGATTCCGGAACGGCATGCCGTCCGGGCCTTACTCATCCCTCCGCAGCCACTCGGGCCACGGCATTCAGAAAAGGTAGCTAGGTATTACTTAGGACGCTTGGCGCCATACTTGGAACGACGCTGCTTGCGATCCTGCACGCCTGCCGTATCCAGAGTGCCACGTACGGTGTGGTAGCGAACACCGGGAAGGTCTTTTACACGACCACCACGGATCAATACTACGGAGTGCTCCTGCAGGTTATGCCCTTCACCACCAATGTAGGAAGATACTTCATAACCGTTGGTCAGACGCACACGACACACTTTACGCAGCGCGGAGTTTGGCTTCTTCGGGGTAGTGGTATACACCCGGGTGCAAACGCCGCGACGCTGGGGGCAGCCCTGAAGGGCTACGGAGTCGCTCTTTTCTACCTTGCTTTTGCGCGGCTTGCGCACCAGCTGGTTTACAGTTGCCATGAAACTACTGCCTCACGCTTACAGTTCTGTGACAAAAACCGTGAATTCACGGCCTGTGTCACCCAATTACCGCCCATGAAACCATGGGGGGCAGCGATTGTAGGGAGCTGCCGGCATCCCGTCAAGGCACCGACAAATCTCTACTGTTGCCCCTGAGGGGGCTCAAATAGCCACCGCCACTGCTGGCGGAGGCCATTATCGGTCAAGAAAACGCCCAGCTTACTCGCCTGAGGAGCTAAGAGCTTCTGACAGCGCAGCTTCTACCTCGTCCATGGTTGGCGCTTCTGGCCCGCGCGCATCCGCACGCTGACGACGACGCTCCATGTGATAGGCATAGCCGGTACCGGCGGGGATCAAACGACCCACAACAACGTTTTCTTTCAAGCCACGCAAGTCGTCTTCCTTGCCGGTTACCGCCGCTTCGGTGAGAACGCGGGTGGTTTCCTGGAAAGACGCCGCAGAGATGAAGGACTCTGTCGCCAGGGAAGCCTTGGTGATACCTAATAGCAGTCGTTGGTACTGCGGCAGCATCTTGTCTTCGGCTTTCAGGCGATCAATTTCCTCCATAACGCGGGCATATTCTGCCTGCTCACCCTTAATGAAGTGAGACTCACCCACTTCCAGGATCTCTACTTTGCGCAACATCTGGCGGATGATCGTTTCAATGTGCTTATCATTGATCTTCACACCCTGCAGACGGTAAACCTCCTGCACTTCGTTAACGATGTAACGGGCCAGCTCAGACTCACCTTTAAGGCGCAGGATGTCGTGCGGGTTCAGCGGTCCATCAGAGACAACCTCACCTTTCTCAACCCGCTCACCTTCAAATACGTTGAGCTGACGCCATTTCGGAATCAATTCTTCGTAGTTGTCATCACTATTATCCGGAGTGATAACAAGGCGAACCTTACCTTTGGTTTCTTTACCGAAGGATACGGTACCAGTCTTTTCAGCCAGGATTGCCGCTTCTTTCGGGTTCCGTGCTTCGAACAAATCAGCAACACGGGGCAGACCACCTGTGATGTCGCGAGTCTTAGAGGACTCCTGCGGAATCCGCGCGATCACATCACCAACGCCGATATTCGCGCCATCTTTCAGGCCACACAGTGCACCACCCGGCAGGAAGTACTGGGCTGGCATATCCGTATTGGGCATCACGATGGGCTTGCCCTTGCTGTCCAGCACACGGATAACCGGACGCATGTCCTTACCCGCTGAAGGACGGTTCTGGGAACTGAGCATTTCAATGTTGGTCAGGCCGGTGAGCTCGTCGGTCTGATGGTTTACAGTGATACCTTCTTCCATATCACCGAACTGCACCTTACCCTCCACTTCCGCAATGATCGGGTGTGTGTGCGGATCCCAGGTCGCAACGACCTGACCACCACTAACCTCATCACCTTCATTCACGGTAACCGTGGCACCGTAGGGCAGCTTATAACGCTCACGTTCACGGCCCAGCTCATCAGCAACAGCCAGATCAGCAGAACGGGAAACGATTACCAGACCGTCCTTATGCTGCACGTGCTTGGCGTTATGGAAACGCACCTTACCGCCGTGCTTGATCTGGATGCTGGATACTGCAGACGCTCGGCTAGCCGCCCCACCAATGTGGAAGGTACGCATGGTCAGCTGGGTACCCGGCTCACCAATGGACTGTGCTGCGATAACACCGACAGCCTCGCCCACATTGACCTGATGGCCACGAGCCAAGTCACGCCCATAACAGGTCGCACACACGCCCCAACGAGTCGCGCAGGTAATCGGCGAGCGCACCAGCACTTCGTCCACACCCATGGTTTCCAGCTGTTCAACCCAAACTTCATCCAGCAACGTACCGGCTTCAACCGCTACTTCGTCTTGGTTGAGAGGATTCATCACGTCACGGGCAACCACACGACCGAGCACACGCTCGCGCAGCGGCTCTACCACGTCACCACCTTCAATCAGCGGCGTCATCAGCAAACCTTCTTCGGTGCCACAGTCGATCTGGTTGACCACCAGATCCTGCGCCACATCCACCAGACGACGAGTCAAGTAACCGGAGTTCGCTGTTTTCAGTGCCGTATCCGCCAGACCTTTACGAGCACCGTGAGTAGAGATGAAGTACTGGAGTACGTTCAAACCTTCACGGAAGTTACTGGTAATAGGCGTTTCGATAATGGAGCCATCCGGCTTCGCCATCAGACCACGCATACCGGCCAGCTGACGAATCTGAGCAGCGGAACCCCGTGCCCCGGAATCGGCCATCATGAAGATGGAGTTGAAAGAGCCCTGCTCTTCGTCCTTGCCGTCGCGGTTTTTAACCACTTCAACACGGAGGTTTTCCATCATCGCCTTAGCGATCTGGTCATTGGTACGAGCCCAAATATCCACGACCTTGTTGTAACGCTCACCGCGAGTCACCAGACCGGAAGCAAATTGCTCCTCGATCTCGCGCACTTCCTCTTCGGCAGCGTCGATCATGGTGTACTTGGCATCCGGAATCACCATGTCTTCCACACCAATGGAAGAACCAGACAGCGTTGCTTCGCGGAAGCCCAGGTACATCAATTGGTCAGCGAAGATACAGGTCTCTTTGGTGCCAAGAATCCGGTAACAGGTGTTCAACAGCTTGGAGATGGCCTTCTTGGTCATGTTCTGGTTGACCATGTCGAAGCCCAGACCCGCCGGCACGATATCCCACAGCTTACAACGACCAGGGGTAGTATCGGCGATAAAGGTACGCTCTTCCACGTTACCTTCCAGGTCTTTCACCACTTCATGCACACGCACCTTAACGCGGGCGTGGATGTGCACCTGCTTGTTACCCAGCGCACGCATCACTTCCTTGGTGTCGGCAAATACATGGCCTTCACCTTGCGCATTCACACGGTCACGGCTGATGTAATACAAACCCAGCACCACGTCCTGGGTTGGGCCGATAATCGGCTCACCATTGGCGGGCGAAAGAATGTTGTTGGTGGACATCATCAATGCACGGGCTTCAAGCTGCGCTTCCAGGGTCAGCGGTACGTGCACCGCCATCTGGTCACCATCGAAGTCGGCGTTGAAGGCCGCACACACCAGCGGGTGCAGCTGGATGGCCTTACCTTCAATCAGCACCGGCTCAAACGCCTGAATACCGAGACGGTGAAGGGTTGGCGCCCGGTTCAACATAACCGGGTGTTCGCGAATAACTTCAGCGAGGATATCCCACACTTCAGCGGTTTCGCGCTCGACCATTTTCTTGGCCGCCTTAATGGTGGTCGCCAGACCACGCCCTTCCAGCTTGGCAAAGATAAACGGCTTGAACAGTTCCAGCGCCATTTTCTTGGGCAGACCACACTCGTGCAGCTTGAGAGTCGGACCTACCACGATCACGGAACGACCGGAGTAATCGACTCGCTTACCCAACAGGTTCTGACGGAAGCGGCCCTGCTTACCCTTGATCATGTCGGCAAGGGACTTCAAAGGACGCTTGTTAGAACCGGTAATGGCACGGCCACGACGACCGTTGTCCAACAACGCATCTACAGATTCCTGCAGCATACGCTTTTCGTTCCGCACGATGATGTCCGGCGCGCTCAGATCCAGCAACCGCTTGAGGCGATTGTTACGGTTGATTACCCGGCGATACAGATCGTTCAAATCGGAGGTCGCAAAACGACCACCATCGAGCGGCACCAGCGGACGCAGATCCGGCGGCAGTACCGGCAGCACGGTGAGAACCATCCATTCGGGCGCGTTACCGGAATCCTTGAAGGCTTCCATCAGCTTGAGGCGTTTGGACAGCTTCTTCAGCTTGGTATCAGAGTTCGTGGACTCCACTTCCTCGCGCAGGATCTTGATCTCTTCGACCAGATCCAACTCCATCAGGAGTTGCTGTACAGCTTCGGCACCCATCTTGGCTTCGAATTCGTCTCCGAATTCTTCCATGGCGTCGAAGTACTCTTCATCGGTAAGCAGCTGCCCACGCTCAAGCGTTGTCATGCCTGGCTCGGTCACAACGAAAGATTCGAAGTACAGGACCCGCTCTATATCACGCAGGGTCATATCCAGCATCAAACCGATACGGGACGGCAGAGACTTCAGGAACCAGATGTGTGCAGTAGGGCTTGCCAGTTCGATGTGGCCCATGCGCTCACGACGCACCTTGGAAAGGGTGACTTCTACGCCACACTTTTCACAGATAACGCCACGATGCTTCAAACGCTTGTACTTACCGCACAGGCATTCGTAGTCTTTGATCGGACCAAAGATACGCGCACAAAACAGACCATCACGCTCAGGCTTGAACGTGCGGTAGTTAATGGTCTCAGGCTTTTTCACTTCGCCAAAAGACCAGGAGCGGATCAGATCCGGCGGCGCAAGCGCGATGCGGATCTTGTCGAACTCCGTGACTTGTCCCTGACTTTTGAGCAAATTCAGCAAGTCTTTCAAGGCCAGTCCTCCGTAGTGAGCTTTCGCTCTAGATTCTTTCCTAAACCCGGGTAGCCAGTAGCTCTCCGCCATCAACCTGGCGGAGCCCACTGACTTAGTCGTTTTCCAGCTCGATATTGATACCGAGAGAACGAATTTCCTTCAGCAATACGTTGAAGGATTCCGGCATACCCGGATCCATGCGGTGATCACCGTCCACGATGTTCTTGTAAACGCGGGTACGGCCATTCACGTCATCGGATTTCACAGTGAGCATTTCCTGCAAGGTGTACGCGGCGCCATAGGCTTCCAGCGCCCACACTTCCATCTCACCGAAACGCTGACCACCGAACTGCGCCTTACCACCCAGCGGCTGCTGGGTAACCAGGCTGTAGGAACCAGTGGAGCGCGCATGCATCTTGTCGTCCACCAAGTGGTTCAACTTGAGCATGTACATGTAGCCCACGGTAACCTTGCGATCAAAGGCTTCACCGGTACGACCATCCCATAACTGCACCTGACCGGAGCGATCGTGCCCAGCCAGCTCCAGCAGCTCCTTGATCTCGAACTCTTTGGCACCGTCGAATACCGCGGTTGCCATAGGCACACCGCCCACCAAGTTCTTGGCCAGCTCGATGATTTCATCATCGCTAAAGCTATCCAGATCTTCTGGGGTACCGCCGGCGCCTGCCTGGTTATAGATCTTGTCGAGGAAGACGCGAATGTCTGCAATCTTCTTCTGCTCGGCCAGCATTTCGCCGATCCGCTCACCAAGACCCTTGGCAGCCCAGCCTAAGTGGGTTTCCAGAATCTGCCCCACGTTCATACGGGACGGTACACCCAGCGGGTTCAAGACCACATCCACCGGCACGCCGTTCTCATCATGCGGCATATCTTCTTCAGGCATGATTACAGAAATCACACCCTTGTTACCGTGACGGCCAGCCATCTTGTCACCGGGCTGGATGCGACGCTTAATGGCCAGGTAGACCTTAACCACTTTCAGCACACCATGGGCGAGGTCATCACCGCCGGAGATCTTGGCCTGTTTATCCTTGTAGCGTTCGTCCTGCTCTTTTTTGTGCTGCTCCAGATACTGCTGAGCACGCTCAAGTTGCTCAGCGACATCATCATCAGCTGGGCGCAGTTCGAACCATTTCTCGGCATCCAGACCATCCAGGATCTCGCCGGTCATCTCAGTGCCGCGCTTGAAGCCCGCACCACCATTGACCTTCTTGCCTACCATGACGGCACGCAGACGTTCCAGAATATCCAGCTCGAGAATGCGGTACTCGTCTTTCAAATCTTTGCGGAACTGCTCAAGGGCAGCCTGCTCAATTTGACGGGCACGCTCATCTTTCTCAACACCGTCGCGGGTAAAGACCTGCACATCGATGATGGTGCCTTTAACGCCGGAAGATACGCGCTGAGAGGTATCTTTAACGTCGGAGGCCTTCTCGCCAAAGATGGCACGCAACAGTTTTTCTTCCGGGGTCAGCTGAGTTTCACCTTTCGGCGTTACCTTGCCCACCAGAATGTCACCGGCTTCCACTTCTGCACCGATGTAGACAATACCGGACTCATCCAGCTTGGATAGCGCGGCCTCACCCACATTGGGGATATCAGCGGTAATCTCTTCCGGACCCAGCTTGGTATCACGAGCAATACAAGTGAGTTCCTGAATGTGGATGGAGGTGAATCGATCATCCTTCACCACTTTCTCAGAGATGAGGATGGAATCCTCAAAGTTGTAACCATTCCATGGCATGAAGGCCACGCGCATGTTCTGGCCCAGGGCCAGCTCGCCCATGTCCACAGAAGGACCGTCAGCCATGATGTCGCGTGCAGCAACCCGGTCACCCACTTTCACCAGCGGACGCTGATTGATGCAGGTGTTCTGGTTGGAGCGGGTGTATTTAGTCAGGTTGTAGATATCTACACCTGCTTCACCTTCGCTCACTTCGTCATCATTAACCTTCACAATGATTCGCGATGCATCAACCTTGTCGACGATACCGCCACGGGTAGCAACCACACAGACACCGGAGTCACGGGCAACGTGACGCTCGAAGCCCGTACCTACCAGTGGCTTGTCAGCACGCAGGGTAGGCACAGCCTGACGCTGCATGTTCGACCCCATCAAGGCCCGGTTCGCATCATCATGCTCGAGGAACGGAATCAGGGACGCCGCCACGGATACCACCTGACGAGGGGAGACATCCATATGGGTAATGGTGTCTCGCTCCATCACGGTAAATTCGTAACGGTGACGTACAGTAACGAAGTCTTCTTCGAAACCGCCCTCTTCTGTCATCTTCGCGTCCACCTGTGCGATCACGCACTCGGCCTCTTCGATCGCTGACAGGTATTCGATTTCCTCACTGACCTTGCCGTCAATCACCTTCAAGTACGGAGACTCAAGGAAACCGTACTCGTTGGCGCGGGCATAGGTAGCCAGAGAGTTGATCAGACCAATATTCGGGCCTTCAGGTGTTTCGATAGGACATACACGACCATAGTGAGTCGGGTGCACGTCACGCACCTCAAAACCAGCACGCTCACGGGTCAGCCCGCCCGGGCCCAACGCAGAAACACGACGCTTGTGGGTGATCTCGGACAGCGGGTTGTTCTGATCCATAAACTGAGACAGCTGGGAAGAGCCAAAGAACTCTTTCACTGCGGCTGCCACCGGCTTGGAATTGATCAGATCCTGCGGCATCAAGCCTTCGGATTCAGCCAGACTAAGACGCTCTTTGACCGCACGTTCAACACGCACCAACCCAACACGGAACTGGTTTTCGGCCATTTCACCCACAGAACGTACGCGACGGTTACCTAGGTGGTCGATATCATCCACCACCCCGTTACCGTTACGGATATCCACCAAGGTTCTCAGTACATCAATGATGTCGGAGGTTTCCCCCCCCATCTGCTCGAAGTACTGCTTGCCTTCTTCATCAGAGCGCGCACTAAAGTAGCGACCGTCATAGAGAATGCCAGGACCCGTTTCATCTTCACGACCAAGGCGGCGGTTGAACTTCATCCGGCCAACGGTGGACAGGTCATACCGCTCATCAGTGAAGAACAAGTTTTTGAACAGGTTTTCGGCGGCCTCTTTCGTCGGCGGCTCGCCTGGACGCATCATCCGGTAAATCTCGACCAATGCCTCCAGCGGCGTACGAGTCGGATCGGCCCGCAGGGTGTCCGCCATGAACGGCCCGTTATCCAGGTCGTTTGTATAAAGTGTTTCAAAGTCGGTAATACCACCTTGCTCAAGCTTTTCCAGCGTCTCCGCGGTCAGCTCGGTATTACACTCCACCAGAATTTCACCGGTATCCTGATCGATGATCGACTTAGCCAGATACTTGCCCTGCAAGTACTCGGCCGGGATGTCCAGATATTCGATGTTGGCTTTTTCCAACTGACGAATGTGACGTGCAGTAATACGACGGCCACGCTCCACCACGACTTCACCATCGGCAAGGATGTCGAAGGTCGCGGTTTCACCACGCAGACGCTCCGGCACCAGCTTCATGCGGTAAATGCCGTCTTCCACTGCGATTTCGTTGGTGTCGAAAAACATCTCCAACACTTCGTCAGAGGTATACCCCAACGCACGCAGTAGGATGGTCGCCGGCAACTTGCGGCGACGGTCGATCCGTACAAAGACTTGGTCTTTAGGATCGAACTCGAAATCCAACCAGGAACCACGGTAAGGAATCACCCGGGCAGAATAGAGCAGCTTACCGGAAGAGTGAGTTTTACCTTTATCGTGGTCAAAGAAAACACCAGGCGAGCGGTGCAACTGAGACACAATCACACGTTCGGTACCATTAATAACGAAGGTACCGTTTTCGGTCATTAAGGGAATCTCACCCATGTAGACCTGTTGTTCACGAATATCTTTAATCGCCCCGGATGATTCACGATCGTAAATCACCAGACGAATACGCACGCGCAATGGCGCCGCATAGGTAGTACCGCGAATGATGCATTCTTTTACATCAAAAACGGGTTTGCCGAACTCGTAGCCGGCATACTCCAGCGCTGCATTTCCTGAATAACTTGCGATCGGAAATACCGACCGGAAAGCGGCTTCCAGACCTTCTTCCAGGCGCTCTTCAGCGCTCTTATCTTGCTGCAGGAATTTGCGGTAAGAATCGAGTTGTATCGCCAGGAGATAAGGCACCTCCATAACTTTCGGAAGCTTGCCGAAATCTTTGCGGATCCGCTTTTTCTCAGTGAATGAGTATGCCATCTGCGTTCCTCAGCTGTTGACCTATCACCTTGTGGTGATATTTCTGCATGAAACCCTTCATACAGAAACGACAAAAGGCTGGCAGCCAAAAAGCTGCCAGCCGGCGCCTTTGCGCGTTAACGCGAAAAGGCATAGCGCCAATGCGCTTACTTGAGCTCGGCAGTACCGCCAGCCTCTTCGATCTTTTTCTTGATCTCTTCGGCTTCGTCTTTGGTAGCGCCTTCTTTAACAGGAGCAGGAGCACTCTCAACCAGCTCTTTGGCTTCTTTCAGACCCAAGCCAGTTACTTCACGAACAGCTTTGATCACGCCAACTTTCTTGTCACCGAAGCTGCTCAGAACAACGTCAAACTCAGTTTGCTCTTCAGCAGCAGCAGCATCACCACCGGCAGCTGCTGGAGCAGCAGCAACAGCGGCAGCGGCAGTTACGCCGAACTTCTCTTCCATGGCCTCAATCAGTTCAACGAGGTCCATAACACTCATATCGGCGATAGCGCCGAGGATATCTTCTTTGGAAACGGCCATTTTCAATCTCCTAAATCACCACTGTGGCGATCCGATTAGATCGGGTAGTTACGCAACCTGAAAATCAGGCAGCACTCTGTTTCTGGTCCTTAACTGCAGCAACCGTACGAACAAATTTGCCAGGCACCTCGTTGAGGGTACGAACAAACTTGGCCACAGGGGCCTGCATAACGGACATGAGCTGAGAAATTGCTTCGTCGCGAGTCGGCAACTTGGCGAGGACATCGATATCCTGAGCACCATAAGTTACGCCACCCACGGCCAGAGCTTTTACTTCCAGCGCGTCATGGTCTTTGGCGAAATCCTTGATGAGGCGAGCAGCAGCGCCCGGATCATCCTTGGAGAAAGCCAAAACAGTGGGGCCAACCAGTGCATCGTTCAGACACTCGAATTCTGTGTCTTTCACGGCGAACTTCGCCAGCGTGTTCCGTACTACTTTCAGGTACACACCGGTTTCACGGGCCTTACTACGCAACTCAGTCATCTGAGAAACAGTGAGACCACGATAGTCAGCAACCACAGCAGACAGCGCTTCAGCAGCAACAGCATTTACCGAAGCAACAATCGCTCGTTTGTCCTCCAGATTCAAAGGCATGATGTACCTCCTGGATTCACAAACATTAACCGTCAAAATCGACTACGATCTGATTTTGAGGCGGTCGCCAAGGTCGGTTTCCCGACCAATATCGCGGAGCCACAACCTGAACAAATCAGGAAACAACTACCGCGCCTGCGCAGGCGGTTACCCCTTAATCTCGGCGGTTTACTTACCTCATAAAGGCAGACACCAAAACACACCGAAAACCTGCGGTCTTTGACGCCCCGATAACGCTCACTACAGGTGACGCGGCATCGGGATCAAAGCCCTTTTGATCCAGCCTTTCGGCAGGATCGAAACTCATTACATCACCAAGGATGCCGGATCGATAGACAGACCAGGACCCATAGTGGTGGACAGCGTTACTTTCTTGAAGAAAGTCCCTTTAGCGGATGATGGCTTGGCCTTCTTGAGATCAGCAATCAACGCTTCCACATTTTCTTTGATGGCATTGGTATCAAAACCTACCTGACCCACCGTGCAGTGGATGATGCCACCTTTATCGGTGCGGTAACGGACCTGACCACCTTTGGCATTCTTGACAGCCTGAGCCACATCCGGAGTCACGGTACCAACCTTCGGGTTAGGCATCAGACCACGAGGGCCAAGAATCGTGCCCAACTTGCCGACAACGCGCATGGCGTCGGGGGAGGCGATCACCACATCAAAGTTGATCTCGCCACCTTGAACCTGTTCAGCCAGATCATCAAAACCGACAACGTCTGCGCCCGCTTCTTTTGCTTCTTCAGCTTTCGCGCCTTGAGCAAAAACAGCAACACGGACAGTTTTACCTGTACCGTGGGGCAGGACAGAGGCTCCACGGACGTTCTGGTCGGATTTACGCGGGTCAACACCCAGGTTTACCGCTACATCCACAGACTCTTTAAATTTAACGGCAGAAAGCTCAGCCAGCAGGGCAACCGCTTCTTCCACCGGATACAGCTTACCCGCTTCAATTTTCTCGCGGATGGCACGGTTACGCTTAGACAGTTTAGCCATTGGTTAACCCTCCACATCCAGGCCCATGGAACGGGCAGAACCCGCGATAGTGCGCACGGCGGCATCCATATCCGCAGCGGTCAGATCAGGCTCTTTAGCCTTGGCGATCTCTTCCAGCTGCGCACGGGTTACCTTGCCCACTTTCTTGGTGTTCGGTTCACCGGAACCACTCTTGATCCCTGCTGCCTTCTTCAACAGGTAGGCCGCCGGCGGCGTCTTCATGGTGAAGGTAAAGGAGCGATCGTTGTACACGGTGATCACAACCGGAACCGGTGCCCCGGCATCCAGCTGCTGAGTCTGGGCGTTGAACGCCTTACAAAACTCCATGATGTTCACACCGTGCTGACCCAGAGCAGGACCAACCGGCGGTGAAGGATTAGCCTGGCCAGCTGCAACCTGCAGCTTGATGTAGGCTTGTACTTTCTTCGCCATTTTAAGACTCCTTGGGTGCAAACGCCGCGTCTATAACGGGCTCCCCTCAGGTTGTCAAAACGCCCCGGCCGCCTTTTACAGCGACCGGGGCACCTCATTTAAACGCTCTGCTTTATCAGGTTTTCTCGACCTGACCAAACTCCAGCTCAACAGGCGTTGATCGACCAAAAATCATCACCGCAACTTGCAGGCGACTCTTCTCGTAATTCACCTCTTCGATCACACCATTGAAGTCAGCAAAGGGGCCGTCATTAACACGAACCACCTCACCCGCTTCAAATAACGTCTTGGGCTTCGGCTTCTCTACTGCATCATCCATGCGCCGCAGAATAGCATCCGCTTCTTTCTGGGTAATCGGTGAAACGCGACCCGGATTTTTCGAATCTTCACCAATAAAGCCCATCACTTTCGGGGTTTCCTTGATCAAGTGCCAGGAATCGTCACACATCTCCATCTGCACCAGAACGTAACCCGGGAAAAATTTGCGCTCGGATTTACGCTTCTGGCCACCCTTGATTTCAACCACCTCTTCAGTTGGAACCAGAATGTCACCAAAAAGCTCTTCCATAGAACGCAATTTAACGCGCTCTTCAAGGGCGCGCTTTACATATTTCTCAAAACCTGAATAGGCGTGTACTACGTACCAGCGCTTTGCCATGCTCACCCCTTAGCCAATAACCCAGGACATAAGTCCACCGAGAATCCAGTCGAGCACAAAAAGCAACAGGGCTACAATCACAACAAAGACCAGAACAATCAGCGTAGTTTGCAGGGTTTCCTGACGCGTCGGCCACACAATTTTGCGCAGCTCAACCAAGGAGTCCTTCCGCAGCTGATTGAATGCCTTGCCCTGCTCAGTCTGCAGAGCAACAAATACCGCCACCAGAGAAACAGCAACAACACCGATTACTCGATAGAGGGTCGGCTGGTCGGAGAAATAGCTATTGCCCACTACGGCCGCAGCAACAAACCCCACAACCAACAACCACTTCACCGCCTCAAAGGCGGCAGAGCCGGAACGCGCTTCTGTTTTCTCGCTCATCTGACGATGCACCCCACCACCTTAGTGGCAGTTTTGGGAAAATTGGCAGGCCAGGAGGGACTCGAACCCCCAACAGCCGGTTTTGGAGACCGGTGCTCTACCAATTGAACTACTGGCCTGTAACTCTAAAAACCTAAAACAAACAGGGCAGCGAGCGAGGCCCGCCACCCTTACCACCGAACAACTTATTCAGTGATTTTGGCTACTACGCCGGCACCAACGGTACGGCCACCTTCGCGAATCGCGAAGCGCAGACCATCTTCCATGGCGATCGGAGCGATCAGCTCAACGTCCATTTGCACGTTATCGCCAGGCATTACCATTTCGGTTCCTTCCGGCAGAGTACATGCACCCGTCACGTCAGTTGTACGGAAGTAGAACTGCGGACGGTAACCGTTGAAGAACGGGGTGTGACGGCCACCTTCGTCTTTGCTCAGGACATATACCTCAGCAACGAACTTGGTATGCGGGTTAATGGAGCCTGGCTTGGCCAATACCTGACCACGCTCAACTTCATCACGCTTAGTACCACGCAGCAAGACACCAACGTTCTCACCAGCACGACCTTCGTCCAGCAGCTTGCGGAACATCTCAACACCAGTACAGGTAGTCTTGGTGGTGTCGTGGATGCCCACGATTTCGATTTCCTCGCCGACTTTAACGATGCCACGCTCTACACGACCGGTTACTACAGTACCGCGACCAGAGATAGAGAACACATCCTCGATCGGCATCAGGAACGGCTGATCAACGGCACGCTCTGGCTCCGGAATGTACTCATCCAGAGTCTCAACAAGCTTCTGCACCGCAGGCATACCGATATCGCTAGTGTCGCCTTCCAGTGCTTTCAGCGCTGAACCCTTAATGATCGGAGTATCATCACCCGGGAAGTCGTAGTCGCTCAGCAGCTCACGCACTTCCATTTCTACCAGCTCAAGCAGCTCTTCATCGTCAACCATGTCCGCTTTGTTCAGGAACACAACGATGTAAGGTACGCCAACCTGACGGGACAGCAGGATGTGCTCACGAGTCTGCGGCATGGGGCCGTCTGCGGCGGAACACACCAGGATTGCGCCATCCATCTGCGCGGCGCCGGTGATCATGTTTTTCACATAATCAGCGTGACCGGGGCAATCTACGTGGGCGTAGTGACGAGTTGGAGAATCGTACTCTACGTGAGAGGTCGCAATGGTAATACCACGCTCACGCTCTTCCGGGGCATTATCAATACCATCGAAAGCAACGGCGTTGCCGCCCCATACTTCTGCACACACGCGGGTCAACGCGGCAGTCAGGGTGGTTTTACCATGGTCAACGTGACCAATGGTGCCTACGTTTACGTGCGGTTTATTACGTTCAAACTTTTCCTTAGCCACGACTCTTCACCTCTTAATTTGGCTGTGCTTTTTCGCCATATGGCGCGCATACACCCGAGAAAGACACATTTAAGGACTGCAATCTATGCCTGCAGACCACCCTGGCACCATCAAGACACATGAAGCCAGGCCCAGGATATACCCGAGCCCGGAAACTGGAGCTCATGACCGGATTTGAACCGGTGACCTCACCCTTACCAAGGGTGTGCTCTACCTACTGAGCTACATGAGCATAACCTTCATGCCACCTTAGCGGCAGCCAAACTTCTCCGGATTTGGAGCGGGTAGCGGGAATCGAACCCGCACCATCAGCTTGGAAGGCTGAGGTTCTACCGTTGAACTATACCCGCTAACCTTGCTTGCCTTTCAGCAATCCGGCTTTTGGTTTCCCTAGCGACAACTGCCGCACGGCAAAACCAACTTATCTGGTGGAGGGGGGAGGATTCGAACCTCCGAAGCTTTCGCGTCAGATTTACAGTCTGATCCCTTTGGCCACTCGGGAACCCCTCCAGAAAAGGGCCTACATTCTCTTTACACTTCAATAACTTGTCAACTTCTTTTCAAGTAGTCACCAAGCATTTATAAATTGGAGCTGGCGAGAGGAGTCGAACCCCCGACCGGCTGATTACAAATCAGCTGCTCTACCAACTGAGCTACGCCAGCTCACAAGGGTTGCGAATTCTATAGAAAGGCATGGGGGGACGCAATCCACTTAGGCAACAAACGCCTAATAATTGCGCAGCAACTCAGGGACAGGACACCTTGGAAACATTAAGCGATTGATTTGCCTCAAGAAATACTTTTAGGTCAGGATTATTTTCAACCGATGAATCAGACAAATACAGCCAATACTCCGTCACATTGCGGGACGTTTCACGAACAAACGCCGGGTAACCCGCATTCCGCATCTTCACGCGAAGCCCTTCAGCTGATTCTGCACTAGAAAAATAGCCCAGAGAGATGGCATTGGCATCTTTTCCATTCTTAACTACAAAGCTGTCGATTCCATGATCCTGCAACTCACGCAATACTTGCAGAGCCCGCGCTCTGCCCGCATAAGGAGGCAAATAGACCCAATTAAGCCTATCCTTTTGCACACTCAAACTTCGCACGCTGCCCGACAAGCCAATGGCTCTAAGCTGAACGGCGCCCGCCTCAGCTCTTTCTTGATTTTTCCAAGGCCCTACTACCGTACACAAACTCCCACTAGGCACACCGGTCTCGCCTCCACTGCGTGGCTGCGGCCGCTCTGCAAGCAATTGCAGCCGCTCATCATCCGCATGCCTTGGCTCAGAAAGATTCAGAGACGCTGATTCGGGGGATAGCGATCCGACCAACTGAAAGCCTACGTAGACCAAGTTGATCACTAACAAACTATAGAATATCCACCGCACAGCAGCCCCCTTATTATTTATTGTTGTCGTGCCGCCACCCGCTCCAATCCATCTAGGACTAAATCAGGGGCATGCAGGAACTCAAACGTAAACGCACCAATGAGCTCCGGGGCATCTCCGCCGGTAACTAGCACTTTGCAAGTATCATCAAGCACTTGGCGCAGTTCAAGCACCACCTCCGTGACAAAGGCCACAGACATGCGCAAGAGTCCGTTATGGACACACTCACCGGTAGACCGCCCCAATCCCAATTGCGCCATTCCCGGCTCAATGTGCACATCCGATGTGTCTCTCAGCAAGGCGCCTCGCAACATCCCAAGGCCAGGCACAATGTAGCCACCAAGAAAAGTGCCGCGCGAATCAACAGCATCAATAGTTAACGCACTGCCACAGTCTATAATGATGGAGGCACCATAACGCTGAAAGCCTTCAATCATTGCCACCCAACGGTCCACTCCCAGCTTTCTCGGCTCTGGATAACAGCTTTCCACGCCAAAATCTGACTGACAAGAATAATAGAAATGGGGCTCGCAACGAATAGCCTCCTTCAGGTAATAAGCAATTGTTTCATCAGCCTCCGGCCCAGCCACCGAGGCCACCCATATTTCACTCGGCATGCCTACTAATGATCTCAGCATGAGCTCAACCACTCGTGACCACTCACGCTCATGGCGCCCTCCGCCTTGGTGTATGACATCACCATCGCGGTAGCGCCACTTCATGGCGGTATTCCCCACATCAACAAACAGCATCATTGAATTCTCAAACTCACTTCTCCTCCATAAAGAGAACGGATCCCATCGTCAGTTTCCAGCAACAACGCACCATCAGACGCCACCCCGACAGCAACCCCGACAAGATTCTGACCTGTAGCACTGACCACCACTTTTTTACCGGACACGGCATCAAAGTCTGCAAACGCCCCCTTAAAGGCATCAAACCCTTGCGCCTGAAAAAGTGGCAGCATATCCATTAACTGAGTAATCACCTGGCTTGCCAGCTCCGTTCGCGAGGGCATCACCGTTAGCACAGTGGCTAGGTCAGTCCACCGTTGGTCGATCAACTCCGCCTGAGCGGCAGTCATGCGACCATTGAGCCCAACGCCAATCACAACATCCACCCGCCCCTCCATTTCACCTGCCAGCTCAATCAATATGCCGCCAACCTTCGCACCATTCACTAACAAATCGTTGGGCCACTTGAGCGCAACAGGAAGGGCGGGGTCGAACGCACGCAACGCCTCACCCACCACAACGCCAACCGCCAGACTCAAGCCGCCTAAGGCAGCAAAGCCACCATTTAGCGTGAAGCGAATAGAAGCATAAAGATTAGCCGCAAAAGGGGACTGCCAGGCACGACCGCGACGCCCACGACCCGCCTGCTGACATTCGGTAATGAAAACTTGAGGACGGACAACAGGGCCACTCAGAGCCAATGCATCCGCATTGGTAGAGCCTGTCACCCACTGATAATGTAAATCTGCAGCGCCATGCAAATGGCGCCTAACGATGTCTGGGTCAATCAACTCCAGAGGCTGAGCCAGCCGATAGCCCTTTCCTTTTACAGACTCAAGGGCAAGACCAAAGTCGGTAAGCCGCCGCACTCGCTTCCAGACTCCCGCCCGCGAAATACCAAGCTCATCGCCTAGCTCAGAGCCAGAACGAAAGGAACCGTCAGAAAGAAGGCGAACCAACGCTAGGTCCGCCTCCTTCATCTCGCTCACGCTTCCCAAACCACTCCTCGGGTCTTAGACCATCGAACAATTGCATCGCCATAACGTTTTTCGATTTCGTTACGCTTCAATTTCAGCGTCGGCGTGATCAGGTTGTTTTCAACGGTCCAGGCATCCTTACACACGATTAGGGTGGTCAAACGCTCATGCGGGTCCAGCTCTTCATTGACGCGCGCCAATAACTTCTCCAGCTCCTTGTTGAAGCGCTCTTTCTCACCATCCTTGCTCAAGCGCTCCTGCTCTTCCGGAGTAAGATTGAGCAATGCCACCGGCTGCCCCATACCTTGACCAATCACGCAGGCTAATTCGAGTCCAGGCATTGTCGACAGACGATTCTCGATGGGTGCCGGCGCAACATATTTGCCCTTCTCCGTCTTAAAAATCTCTTTAACCCGGCCAGTGATACGCAGGCGACCTTTACCGTCGATTTCGCCCACATCACCAGTGTGCAGCCAACCATCTTCGGTCAAATCTTCCGCTGTTTTATCCGGCTGCTTGTAGTAACCCTTCAGATTACCCACACTACGCACCAAAATCTCACCACCATCACCAATGCGGCACTCAACACCGTCATTGGGCGTACCAACCCAACCAATCTGTTGATCACCCTCTTCCGTAGAATGCGACCAAGCCAGGTTTTCTGTCATGCCGTACCCTTCAAGAATTTCTAGATCCAGTTTTTTGAACCAGGCAATAATCTCGGGGGACAGCGCAGCAGCCCCTGACAACGCGATACGGCATTCATCCAGCCCCATGGCACCAAGTATCTTCTTCTTGATAATCTTATTGACGATTGGAATCTTCAGTAAAAGATTCAGTTTTTTCGGTGGCAGCGCTTCAGAAGCTTTCTGATAAAACTTAGACCAGATACGGGGCACAGCAAAAAAGACCGTCGGTTGCGCACGCTTGATGTCTTCACCGAAGGTATCAAGCGATTCGGCGAAGAAAATTTTGTTCCCCACATAGAGAACAGCGATTTCCACAGCAACACGCTCAGCCACATGAGATAGCGGCAAATAAGAGATCATGCGTCCGTCCGGCTTCAGGTCATACAGTTTGATCATCTTTTCCCCCACAGTGGAAAGACCTTCAAAATCGTGCATTACCCCCTTCGGCATCCCTGTGGTCCCCGAAGTGTAAACAATGGTAGCGAGGTCGGTCAGGGCCGGAGCGTTTACTTCAAGCAAAGGTGCCGTGTCACGGATAATATCTGGCCACTTCGGGAAGTCCTTCAACACATCTGCAGGAGCTAGACTCAAGGCGATCTGCTGAACACCGTCAGGTACACCGGCTTTCATTATGTCCCAGTCGTCAAGCTTGCCGACAAAAAGGAATTTGGATTCGCTGTGCTCCAGAATTTGGCGCACGGTTTCAGCCACAAGGGTTGGGTATAAAGGAACGCTAACGCCTCCTGCCATCCAAATCGCCACATCGGTAATAATCCACTCAGCACAGTTCTTAGAAACCAGCGCAACATGGTCACCTTTCTGCATCCCGATAGATTGCAAATACGCCGCAATCTTGCGCGCTTCTTCATCTACCTGTTTCCAAGTGTATTCACGCAGCTCGCCACCACCTAGCGGCTGAACAAACGCTACTGCGTCACCCTGTTGCGAACAGAGCCGAGCCAGTGCCTTAAGGGGAGTGATCGTACTCTTATCTGTTATCATAATTCTTAACCTTTCCCGAGTTTAAGATCCAATGAAACGGCCAGCTAAAAGCAAACCGGAGCAGGCATATCCTGCGAATTCCGTTAACTGTGTTTAGCAAATGACTAGGCATCAGCCCGCTGAAGACGGCCGCGGCACGCAGAAACACCTCTCCTACCACACCTTCTTCACTGCCATCCCAAAACAACAAAAGCAACCATACCACTTTCCCTCATCACTATGGAGCCCCGCACTATCTTGAAACATCATGTAAACGCTTGTTTACTTTACAAATAACCAATCTCCGGGACCAAAGAGTAGAGCCTTACAGGTACTGAAAAAAGAACATTACGAAACGCATTAGAAAGGAAGCAACTGAATACAATTTAGCCCCGCATACTCTCCTATTATTAAGCTAACGCTCTTGAATAATCTGGTAGACCGGCTTGTGATATAGACCAAGCGAGACGTGCCAGCCCGGAAGACCAGAGAGGGAGGACTGAAGTGGACCTCTAACCGCAATTGATCTCCGCCCATCGCGACAACACTCCATAGCTTCACACCTCAGGACACTGAGGCGCACGTCGCTTTTCAACAGCTTGTAGCTAGTCAGTGATTCTTTCGTGAAAGGTGTAGTAAAAGCAGTTTTTTGACATGGTCGAAGAGCTGGCGAGGTTAGAAAAGGTCGTCGATAGTTATAATTTGATTTTAGGCTGCCCGGACAGGCGCCAATAAAAAAACCCCCGCCACTGACGCGACGAGGGTTTTTCTGTATTTAAGAGCCTGACGATGACCTACTCTCGCATGGGGAAGCCCCACACTACCATCGGCGATGTACTGTTTCACTTCTGAGTTCGGCATGGGATCAGGTGGTTCCAATACTCTATGGTCGTCAGGCAATCTGGTTTGGTTTTCCTGATTAAATCAGGAGGACCAAATAGGTTGCCTTCCCGGTGTTTTACCTAGGTAAATACTGCACACCGGCAAAGCCAAATTGGGTAACGAGAAGTTTGCTATTCAACTGCAAGGTTAGTTATCTCTCACACCGTATCTTTGCGTTACCTGGCGATAAGCCGAGTAACTGCTTTGGTGTTATATAGTCAAGCCTCACGGGCAATTAGTACTGGTTAGCTTCACGCCTTACAACGCTTCCACACCCAGCCTATCAACGTTGTGGTCTTCAACGGCCCTTCAGGGGAATCAAGTTCCCAGGGAGATCTCATCTTGAGGGAGGCTTCCCGCTTAGATGCTTTCAGCGGTTATCCCGTCCGAACGTAGCTACCCGGCAATGCCACTGGCGTGACAACCGGAACACCAGAGGTTCGTCCACTCCGGTCCTCTCGTACTAGGAGCAGCTCCTCTCAAATCTCCAACGCCCACGGCAGATAGGGACCGAACTGTCTCACGACGTTCTAAACCCAGCTCGCGTACCTCTTTAAATGGCGAACAGCCATACCCTTGGGACCGGCTTCAGCCCCAGGATGAGATGAGCCGACATCGAGGTGCCAAACACCGCCGTCGATATGAACTCTTGGGCGGTATCAGCCTGTTATCCCCGGAGTACCTTTTATCCGTTGAGCGATGGCCCTTCCATACAGAACCACCGGATCACTAAGACCTGCTTTCGCACCTGCTCGACTTGTAAGTCTCGCAGTCAAGCACCCTTCTACCTTTACGCTCGTTGCACGATGTCCGACCGTGCTGAGGGTACCTTTGTGCTCCTCCGTTACTCTTTGGGAGGAGACCGCCCCAGTCAAACTACCCACCACACAATGTCCCCGATCCCGATAAGGGACCTAGGTTAGAACCTCAAACATGCCAGGCTGGTATTTCAAGGACGACTCCACAGTAACTAGCGTCACTGCTTCAAAGTCTCCCAGCTATCCTACACAAACAGGTTCAAAGTCCACTGTGAAGCTATAGTAAAGGTTCACGGGGTCTTTCCGTCTAGCCGCGGGTACACAGCATCTTCACTGCGATTTCGATTTCACTGAGTCTCGGGTGGAGACAGCGCCCCCATCATTACGCCATTCGTGCAGGTCGGAACTTACCCGACAAGGAATTTCGCTACCTTAGGACCGTTATAGTTACGGCCGCCGTTTACCGGGGCTTCGATCAAGAGCTTCGCCGAAGCTAACCCCATCAATTAACCTTCCGGCACCGGGCAGGCGTCACACCCTATACGTCCGCTTACGCGTTTGCAGAGTGCTGTGTTTTTAATAAACAGTTGCAGGGGCCTTTTCACTGCGACCGCCGATAGCTCAGAGAGCAAGTCTCATCACCTTCAGCGGCGTACCTTCTCCCGAAGTTACGGTACCACTTTGCCTAGTTCCTTCACCCGAGTTCTCTCAAGCGCCTTAGAATAC